>VBON01000246.1 GCA_005877525.1 Nitrospirota bacterium | reverse complement strand
TAGTTGGAAGTCCCATTGACGATGCCATAGAGACTGAGCAGCCTATTCGCAGCCAAGCCCTCCGTCAGCGCCCGCAGAATCGGTACTCCGCCGCAGACGCTTCCCTCAAAGCCGATATCCACCCCCGCCCGCGAAGCGGCCTGATAGAGTTCTTCTCCATGTACCGCCAGCAGGGCCTTATTGGCGGTTACCACATGCTTGCCCTTGCCCATGGCTTCGAGCAAAAAGCGCTTCGCAGGATCATACCCTCCGATCAGCTCGATCACGATGTCGATCTCGGGATCATTAAAAATCTCGCGCGCGTCGGTCGTCAGGAGATTGCGCGGAAGCGGGACTCCGCGATCGGCGGTGATATTGAGATCGGCGACCTTTCTCAGTTCAAGGGGAACGCCGAGACGGCGACGGATAGTAGCGGCGTTGTTCGTGAGGATCTTGGCAACCCCGCTGCCGACGGTGCCAAAGCCGATCAATCCAACTGCAATATGGTTCTTCACGGGTCGCTCTAGCGTCGCTCTCGTCTAATCGTGGCCTTCAGATAACTTGAGCGTCTTCTTAATCCCGCGAATCGCCTGCCGGGTACGATGTTCATTCTCGACCAAACCGAATCGGACGTGGTCATCCCCGCCTTCCCCGAAACCGATCCCTGGCGAAACCGCAACCTTGGCATCGCGCAGCAGGAGCTTCGAGAATTCCAGCGACCCGGCCTCCCGGTAGGCCTCGGGAATACGCGCCCATACAAACATCGTGGCCAAGGGCTTCTCCACTTTCCATCCGATCCGGTTCAGACCGTCGACCAGGGTGTCGCGACGACTCCGATACAGAGCGACCGTCTCGCGCACGCATTCCTGGGGCCCATTCAAAGCAATGATGCCGGCAATCTGAATCGGCTGGAAGATACCGTAGTCAAGGTAACTCTTGATTTTCTGCAAGGCGCCGATCATCTTCGTGTTGCCGACGCAAAAGCCGACGCGCCACCCCGGCATGCTATAGCTCTTCGAAAGGGTAAAGAACTCCACTCCCACATCCTTGGCCCCGGGGACCTGCATGAAACTGGGCGCCTTATACCCATCGAAGACGATGTCCGCATAGGCCAGATCGTGGACCACGTAGAGATTATTCTCTTTCGCAAACGCCACAACTTTCTTAAAAAACCCCAAGTCCACCACGGCGGTCGTAGGGTTATGGGGAAAGCTGAGGATCAGGATCTTCGGCCGCGGCAGGGTCTGGCGGAAGGCGGTGAGCATATCTTCAAAGAAGTCGCCATCCCGCCGCAACGGGAATCCGCGCACCTCACCGCCGGCAATGATGATGCTGTAGGGATGAATGGGATAGCTCGGAGTCGGCGTGAGGACGACATCGCCCGGAGCCACCATCGCCAAGGCAAGGTGCGCCAAGCCCTCCTTCGATCCCATCGTGACGATGGCTTCCGTCTCAGGATCCAGATCCACGCTATAATTGCGCTGATACCACGCGCAAATTGCATGGCGGAGCTTGGTGACTCCCCGTGACGCCGAGTAACGGTGGTTTTTGGGGTTTCGTGCGGCTTCGATGAGTTTCTCTACGACGTGCGGCGGCGACGCGTGATCGGGGTTCCCCATGCCGAAGTCGATGATGTCCTCGCCCGCCTGCCGTGCCTTGAGCTTGAGCGCCTGGACCTCATTAAAGACATAAGGCGGCAACCGATTGATTCGGAAGAATCCGTCATCTGGCTTCATGCCTGTTATGAGCTCACGAAATGCGGGGACCCGGGGACCCCGGACAGGTCAATTAGAGTAGGCCGATTCTATGCCAGGATGGCTAAGTTGTCAAATATTCTCAGGCCTTTGAACTCGTCCCGATCCCCGCCAGGAGCAGCATAGTTCGTTGCGTATCGAGGAGCTTACAGTTGATCTTTAACTGGAAAAGTGAAGAGGTCGACCAGGCGTTCATAGATTCCCCGCGTCTTCCACTCTTCGTAAGTTATCTGCTTGGCACGTTTTAAATCTTCATGGAAGATCGCTTCGAGACGATCCGCCGCGCCATGATCGTAGACCACGAGGTTGATTTCCTGATTCAAGGCAAAGGACCGATTGTCGAAGTTGGTGCTGCCGATTGTCGCCCACACGCCGTCGACGACCATGGTTTTGGCGTGCAACAG
>VBON01000232.1:3009-3989 GCA_005877525.1 Nitrospirota bacterium | reverse complement strand
TCAGAGAGAAGAGTGAGACAAACCCAGAGGACCAGAGCAACGGCGGGAGTTTGGCCTACGTGATGTATACGTCGGGATCGACAGGGGCGCCGAAAGGGATCGAGATCCGACAGCGAGGGGTTAGCCGGCTGGTGATGAACACCGATTATGTAGAGTTGGGACCGGAAGACCGCATAGCCCAGGCATCGAATACGTCATTTGATGCGGCAACCTTCGAGATCTGGGGAGCGCTGCTGAATGGTGCGCAGCTGGTGGGAGTGAGCAAAGATGTCGTGCTGTCGGCGAGGGCATATGCAGAGGAGATCCGACGGCGGGAGATCACGACGCTATTTCTGACCACCGCTTTGTTCAACGAATTGGCGCGTGAGGCGCCGTGGATGTTTTCCGGGGTAAGGCAGGTGTTGTTCGGCGGGGAAGCAGTGAAACCGCACTGGGTAGCGCAGGTGTTGCGGGAGGGGAAGCCGGGCCGGCTGCTACATGTATATGGGCCGACAGAGACGACTACCTTTGCCACCTGGTATCAAGTGGAGGACGTGCAAGAGGGGACCACGACGGTGCCCATCGGGCGTCCGATTGCGAACACGCGGGTGTACGTATTGGATGGACAAGAGGAGCCGGTGCCGATCGGCATGACGGGGGAGTTGTACATCGGTGGGGACGGCGTAGCGCGCGGCTATCTGAATCGGCCAGAGCTGACTACGGAACGGTTCGTAGAGGATCGTTTCAGTAGCGAGACAGGGACGCGGCTATATCGAACGGGCGATTTGGTGCGTTACCGCGCTGACGGGAATTTGGAGTTTTTGGGACGTGCAGATCAGCAGGTAAAGATCCGCGGTTTCCGCGTTGAGTTAGAGGAAATCGAGACGGTATTGCGAAAGCATCCGGAAGTGCGCGAGGCGGTGGTCTTGGCTCGGGAAGGCACCATGCAAGAGAAGCGCTTGGTGGCGTACTTGGTATTGCGTGGACACGAAGTGGGGACG
>VBON01000232.1:0-2985 GCA_005877525.1 Nitrospirota bacterium | reverse complement strand
AAGGAGAGGCTGCCGGAGTACATGACGCCGAGCGCATTCCTGTATCTGGAACGCTTGCCGCTGAGCGCCAACGGTAAACTAGACAAGCAAGCCCTACCTGCGCCGGAGCAGCGTCGCCCTGACCTGAACGAGCCGTTCGCCGCGGCCGAGTCAGACATGGAGCAGATAATTGCCGGACTCTGGAAAGCAGCTCTCGGACTGCAGGAAGTTGGAAGGTATGACAATTTCTTCGATCTTGGTGGACATTCACTGCTCGTCGCCCAAATACACGCGAAGTTAGAAAAGGCCGTGGGCCGCAGTGTGGCCATTGTTGATATATTCCGTCATCCCACGATCAGTACCCTTGCTAAGCACTTGAACGAAATCGAGGCCCAAGATCGTTTGTTTGACGAAGTACATGCACGCGCGCACCAACAGAAGATGGCCCTCGCGCAACGTGTTCAGGCGTTGCAGTCCAGGAGAACCCCGAATGAATAGCCCCACTGCGACTGCACCCTTGGAGGAAGTGGCGATCATCGGGATGGCCGGTCGATTCCCGGGCGCCAGCAATGTGAATGAACTATGGCGGAATCTGCGGGACGGAGTGGAGTCCGTCATATCTTTTACTGATCAAGAATTGCTCGCTGGGGGAGTCGACCCAGCACTTTTGGTCGACCCGAATTATGTCAAGGCCGGCACCTTTGTTGAAGGAGCTGATCTCTTCGATGCCGCCTTCTTCGGATTCAATCCGCGAGAAGCAGAGATCACGGATCCGCAGCAACGTCTTTTCCTAGAGTGCGCTCACCAAGCGCTCGAGATGGCTGGTCACGACCCGCAGGCCTATCGCGGCCTGATCGGCGTGTTTGCTGGCTCAACGATGAGTACCTACCTGGCGAATAATCTCTACAGAAATCCTTTGGTGATGCAAAGCGTAAGCCGGTTGCAGATCCTGTTGGGTCACGACAAAGATTTCATTCCGACACGTGTCTCTTACAAACTCAATCTGAAGGGACCCAGCGTTAACGTACAAACGGCCTGCTCGACATCGCTAGTCGCAGTTCATCTGGCTTGTCAAAGCTTGCTGGAGCGTGCCTGCGACATTGCCTTGGCCGGAGCAGTGTCCCTACATTTTCCGCTGCGGTCAGGGTATGCGTACGAGGAAGAAGGCATCCTTTCCCCGGATGGTCACTGCCGTGCTTTTGACGCCAAGGCACGTGGCACCGTCGGTGGCAACGGTGTCGCCATCGTGGTATTGAAGCGGTTAACGGAGGCCCTGGCGGATGGTGATCGCATCCTGGCAAGTATCAAGGGCTCCGCCATTAATAATGATGGTTCACTGAAGATTGGTTACACCGCTCCTAGCGTTGATGGTCAATCCGAAGTCATTGTTGCAGCGCATGCGTTGGCAGGTGTGGATCCGGCCGACATAACCTACGTAGAGACACATGGGACAGGCACGCTGCTTGGGGATCCGATCGAGATGGCGGCGCTGACGGAAGCGTTTCGGCAGACGAGCGAGAAGCGTCAGTACTGCGCGATCGGATCGGTAAAGACCAACGTGGGGCACCTGGATGCGGCTGCTGGGGTAACGGGGCTGATCAAGACGGTGTTGCAGCTGCAGCACAAGCAGCTGGTGCCGAGCCTGCACTATGAGGAGCCGAACCCGAAGATCGATTTTGTGAACAGTCCGTTTTATGTGAACACGAAACTCCAGGAGTGGAAGTCAGAAGGAAGACCGCGGCGAGCGGGGGTGAGTTCGTTCGGGATTGGAGGGACAAACGCGCACGTGGTGCTGGAGGAGGCGCCGGAGCGAGAGGCGAGCGGTGGGGCACGAGGGTTGCAACTTTTGACGATGTCGGCGAAAACGCCCACGGCTCTGGAAGCGGCGACGGCGAATCTTGGGGAACACTTGAAGAGGAACGCGGAGCAGAAGCTGGCGGATGTGGCCTATACGCAGGCGGTGGGGCGGACAGGGTACAAGCATCGACGGGCGCTGGTATGTGAGACGCGAGAGGAAGCGCTAGCGGTGCTGGAGGGGCGGGCGGGGCAAGGAGTTTTCGGTGGGGTGGCGGAAGGGGAGCGTGGAGTGGCGTTTTTGTTTCCCGGGCAGGGGGCGCAGTACGTGGGGATGGGGCGGGAGTTATATGAGAGCGAGGAAGTGTACCGGAGGGAAGTGGAGCGGTGCGCGAAGCAGTTGCGAGGGAAGCTGGGAGTGGATCTGCGAGAAGTGCTGTACCCACAAGGAGGAGGGGAGGAGAAAGCCGGGGAAGAGCTGAAGCAGACGCGGCTGACGCAGCCAGCGCTGTTCGTGGTGGAGTGGGGGCTGGCGCAGTTGTGGAGGAGTTGGGGAGTAGAGCCGGAGGCGATGGCGGGGCACAGTGTGGGGGAGTACGTGGCGGCGACGGTGGCGGGGGTGCTGGAGTGGGAAGAGGCATTGGAGGTGGTCGCGGAACGAGGACGGCTGATGCAAGAGGCAGAGCCTGGGGCGATGTTGAGTGTGCCGCTGGAAGAGGGAGAGGTTCGAGGACTAGTGGGAGAAGAGTTATGGATCGCGGTGGTGAACGGTCCGGGGCTAACGGTGGTATCGGGGCGAGAGGGGTGCGTTGCAGAGTTGCAAGAGCGGTTGCGGGAGCGCGGTGTGGAAGGGCGGCGGCTGGAGACCTCGCATGCGTTTCATTCCGGGATGATGGACGGGGTGCTGGAAGAATTTCGGGGAGTAATGCAGCGGGTACGGTTGAAAGCGCCGCGAAAGAGATATCTGTCGAATGTAAGTGGGACGTGGATCAAGGAAGAGGAGGCGCGGGACGCGAACTACTGGGTGAGGCATTTGCGGGAGACGGTGCGGTTTGGGGAGAACGTGAAGGAGTTGTTGGGGGATGGCCAGCGGGTGATTCTGGAGGTGGGACCAGGGAACGTGCTAGGGGGTTTGGCGCGGCGCCAAGGGGCACGCGAAGTGTATGGGAGTTTGCGGGGCGCGCAGGAGCGGGGATCGGACCGGGAGCGGAT
>VBON01000227.1 GCA_005877525.1 Nitrospirota bacterium | reverse complement strand
AGGTCGAGGTCGTCCTATTCACCAATGCCGCGCAAGCCGATCACATGCTTCGCATCGCTGAGGAATTGAAGGTCGTAGAAAATCTCCGGCAAGCTTTGCAAAAAACGGTTGTGGCATCGGTCGGCCCCACGGCCGCTGAGCACCTGCGCGATTCCGGCCTCGCTGTGGACTTCGAGCCGTCCCACTCGAAAATGGGCACCCTGGTCAAAGAAACGGCCGAGCGGGCGACCGCTCTGCTTGAGCGGAAGCGAGCTGGCACTTCTTAACATGGCCTCAGGTGGTGATAGCGCCGTTCATCGAACGATTGAGCGGGATGAACGCTACTGCGCTCCGTAGGCTGCGGAGACTTTCGCTTTCCAGGAGCTCAGGTAGGGTGGGAATTGAAGGCTCTCTCGACCGGTTGGCCCGCTTCTCTTGATGCTCACCAGTGCGTAGGCCTCATCGCTCAGGACTTTCTCTCGGTGAAGCCGGTCCACGAGGGAAGGTCCGCCGGCATGAAGTCCTTCTGGGTTACGGTCAAACATTCCATTCTGGAGAACCCGCGCGATCTCATCCTGCGTTTCATTTGCGACCAGCAGCATCAAGTAGATGGCATACCATGCCGCGAGATGCTCACGCCGGTTGTCCTGGGTAACCTCTTGATCGGGCCAATAATGCGAAGGGCTCAGGTAACGTGCGGCAATGTCTGTGAAGAAAGGTGGGACCAGGCGGACGTCCAGGTACTGGCCGTCTTGCCCTTCAATCAGAGTCGACTGGGAGATGATGTCGAGAGCCCAGAGGGAGTCTTTGGCCATGGGGCTTTGCGGCGAGTCGAGATGCTCCATAACGCGTTCATTCGAGAGGATTTGGCGCTTCAGCGATTCATAGAGGTAAAGGGCATAGGGCGGCGAGAGATGCTTTGCGACCGAGATAACGGCGGTTTCCGCGGTTGCCGGAGAATCGGAAGTTGCCGGCGCGGCGGCCCAACTCGAGGCGGCCAATCCGACGCCAATTCCCACGAGCAGAATTCTCGCAACCCGCATCATGTAGCCGTCTCCTTCGTGTGCGGCGCTGGGCTCTCTTCGCTGGATTGATCTGAGGAAGGTTCCGGCCGATCGCGACGCAGGCTGCCGAAGGTAAAGCGGTCCTCGCTCACGCTGTGCCATTCCGTCAGAAGCACCGCATCGGTCAATTCATGAATGATGTGGTCCACCACGAGGTCTATGTCCGGCAGGCCCTGAACCCGATAGCGCCAGCTCGAGGCCCCGGTGTCTTCGTCCCGGTGCTCTTCGAGGATGGCCCATTGCTCACTATGACCAGTGGCCCGATGGATAATGGCAGGGAATGAGCCAATGGCCCACGCCTGGCTCTCAGTCAGGCTTTTCGACAGGGTAAACAGAACATTCCTGGTGAGCACTGAATTGACCCCGGGGTGGCTTCAGAGGTAGCCTAGCCTCTGCAATATCATACCGCGTTTGAAAAGGCCGGTGAAGGAGGAACTATGCCGAATTTTGTGAAAGTTGCGACCGTTTCACAGGTGGCTCCCGGCACCGGGATGGTTGCGACCGTGAATGACAAGGAGGTGGCGGTCTTCAACGTAGACGGCACCTTTCATGCCATCGATAACGTCTGTAAACATCGAGGTGGGCCGTTAGGTGAGGGCGAATTAGAAGGCGATACCGTTACCTGTCCGTGGCATGCCTGGCAGTATAACGTGAAGACCGGCGCGTGCCTGACGAAGGAGGGTCTTACGCAAGACAAGTACGAGGTGCGTGTGGAAGACGGCGACGTGAAGATCGCGCTGCCGTGAACACGGAACCGTTCCTTACGCCAATGTCCACTGGATTTCTCCGCTATGTGTCAGCGAAACGAGATGATTCCCGAATCGGTAGTGCTGAACGGGCCAGGGATGTTCCGCGTACTGCACGATCAGGCGATCGCCATCAAGGATGGTCTGGATGCGCGCTTTTTTCAGATCCTTCAGTCCGGCGCCGGTGGCTTTGAGGACGGCCTCCTTGGCCGTCCAAAAGCGAAAAAAGGTGTCCCAATTCTGTTCGGCCAGCGCCCATTCCGAGTCTTCGGCGATATAGCCGAACAACCGCCGCTTGCGAGGCGTGACCTCCTCAAGATCGATCCCGACCGGGCTCGATGAGACGACGGCCGCGACATACTGCGGTTTGTGCGAGATGGACCAGTAGGTGCCGCCGAACGGAAGAGGGACATTACGTGTGTCCTTTGCAAAGGGACCGGCGGGCACTCCACTGGCGAGGCAGCTCTGGACGAGGGCTTCCCGCGCTCGTCGGCGCTGCGCTTCCATCCGCTCGTGGCCGTCGAGCTCTTGGTCTTTAGCGGAAACCGGCAATATAATGGGATGCAGGTGCAGGGTGAAGGCTCCGCCGCTATTCTAACCTTCTCATAACCAGCAGACAACTTTGCACTAGCGACATTTACTGTCCGGCGCATAAGGAGTACGATCCCGTCATATGTCGAAGTCCTGTTCGCAACGGCTGCTTCGTGCGCTTTTTCTGGTATGTTCGATCACAATGGGTTGCAAACCGGATACTTCAGCGATGAGCGAAGAGAATGAGCGGTTACGGGAACAAGTGGCCAAACAAGAATCGATGGTGAGTTCCATTCAGGACGGAAATAAGTTTTTGCAGGAACAAACACGTGTGTTGACACAAGAGGTACGAGAAGCCAAAAAGGAAGCCGTTCGCCTCGAAGCGGAACGCAAGGCGGCCGCGACGAAACTCGAGGCGCAACTTCTTGAGAACCGCAAGCTGAGCAGGGATAATCAGCTGATGACCGCGAAGAAAGGCCAGGCGGAGCAGATCCTTCGTGTCGAGGACAAGGGCAGCCAATCGGAAGAGTTGGCGCGATCCTTGGTCGCAGTCTGCAAAGTGGTGGAAGAAGTGTTGGGACGCAACGGGTACTCGGTGCGGGTCAGCATGAAAACGGACCAAAGGGCTGTCTATGTTA
>VBON01000226.1:2177-6245 GCA_005877525.1 Nitrospirota bacterium | reverse complement strand
AATGTGCAGTATAGAATCACAATGTCCTGAAGTTGATAGCGCGTCGGCATGCCCTCTAAACGGGGCGCCTCTGTCATCGCCTTGTTATCGAGCGCCTCTTTGGCCTGCTTGATGAGCCGGACGGTCTCGTACAGGTACGCCTCTTCCCATTCCGCCGAGTTGTACACGAAGAATGAACGGACGTAATCAATCTTCTGGTTGGCATCCCACATCTGAAAAGAGATGGTGGGGCGAAGCCGGTTGCTGTACTGCACCGGCTCGCCGTATTGCGCCATATGCATCTCGATGCCATAGGCGGTAAAGCCGTCATGCAGGGCATTGATGTATTGCTGAAAGACCTGATTGTAGTTGTCGGCATCGTCGCCGGGATCTGCGGGACACAGACGATGCTGTAGAGACGTCGAAAGCGCGCGCGTGTGTAACCTTTCTCATCAGCAAAATACCAAGATCCGCCCCAGAGCCCCCCGCTGAGCGGAATGTCGGCCCGATACCGGCGGCGTAGGCGGGCGGAGGTTTCCTTCGCGATGGCATCGAACAATTCCCCGAGATAGAGGGAATTGGCCCGGCCTTCGGGAGTGAATACCTGCCCTGAGACGCTCGGGATCTGGTCTCGGATGATTTTCATCGGCCCGTCCGCGTCCCACTTAATCCTGCCGTACCGGCCGTCTTCAACTGCTTTCGAAATCCCTGGAAGATGGCCTTGAGCGGCGGCACCAGTTTCGCTTTAAGACTTTGCGGAACACGATTGATCCGCTCCACCGGCCACTCCTCGATCTTCGTAATATCCAGTCCCTCCTTGGCAAATTCCTCGCGGATGGCATCCTCATAACCGTAGATGAGGCCGCTTTTGAAGGCTTCGGCGTTGATGCTTCGCATTTCATCTTCATCGTTCATACCTTGCGCAAAGCGGGTCTTGATCCGTTCTACAAGCGGACCGGCGAGTGCTTTCGTGGACGGGGACAGGACCGGTTCGAGGGTGGAATAGAGAATCACGATGTCCTGGAGTTGAAAACGGGTGGCCATCCCTTCGAGCCGGGGCGGCTCCGCCATGACCCGGCTCAGCGCTTCCTTGGTCTGCTGGATCAAGCGCACCGTTTCGTAGAGATACGCTTCCTCCCAGCTCGCCGAGTTATAGCTGAAGAAACATCGGATGAAATCAATCTTCTTGTTGGTGTCCCACATCTGCAGTGAAATCAGCGGGCGGAGACGGTTACTGTATGGGATGCTCTCCCCCCACTGGGGCTCCGCAAGGGCAATGCCATAGGGTGTAAAGGCCTCCGCCAGGACTTTTGAGTATTGCCAGAACACGATGTTGTAGTTCCCGGCGTCGTTGAGCGACGGAATTTGAGGCACGCAGACTAAGCTGTACAGGCGCCTAAAGCGCGCTCGCGTATACCCGCGCTCATCAGTGAAATACCAGGAGCCTCCCCACAATCCCCCCGTCAACGGGACTTCCGCCCGGAAGCGCCGCCGCAATCTGGCGGAGGTTTCCTTGGCCACGGCATCGAAGAGCTCATTGAGGTAAAGAGAATTTGCCCGGCCGTCATCGGTGAAGACGGGCCCTGATACTGTGGGAAGCCGGTCTCGAATGACCTTCATCGGCTCACCTGCGCCCTCATACCGAAGGTACCAGCGTTAGAAACCATGGCGCAGCCTCCCGCGTCATGTGCTCAAAGACATAGGCGGTTCTGCCGGTCGGCATTCCGGGAAACAGCGCGCCGCGGCGAACTTCCACGTATCGAAAGCCGTAGCGCTGTCCTTGCTCCGCCTCCACGCCCAAGACCCTCGGGATATCGCAACGTACCTCCTTCAACACCGTTCGTTCGCCCACGGCGAGTCGCTCGAGTGTCTCGTAGATCACGCCAAAGTATTTTCGCACGTTCTCTTCGGCATAAAACACCTCTCGTGGACGCGCGCTTTCCTCGGGCAGGAGCTGGGATAGGATTTCCCAGAAGACCTCAGTATCCACGGCTCCCAGGATGCAAAGCTTACCACTTCGCGACAGGAGATCGAGCAGCGCCAATGGCCCATACACGTCGAATTTCCAGTCGGGAAACGTCAGCCATTCGCCGCCATGACGGACCTCCAGCACCGTTCGACCGCCTAGGGGCACGCGACGAAACTCTCCTTTGGTTTCGCGTAACCGCCGATCGATGGCCTCTTTAGAGAGCCTCGACGGTTCGTATGCAAACGTCGGGGACGCTGGACTGTGACAGACCGCGATCGTGTAGCGAGGACATACCGTGGCGACTTTCTGTACCGCAAACATATCCTGACGGCTGAAAAATCGGAACTGGAGCCGTGAGGAGGGATGTTGCCGCAGGTTCTGCAAACGCTCCCGGCCGGCTTGGACCAGGCTGCTCGCTTCGTCAGCCAGGTCCAGTCGATCCAGACAATGAAGGGTCAACTCCTTTCCCGCGGCCTCCAATCTTGGAAGATACCCCGCTACCAATTGCTCTTCAAACGTCAAATCGCCGGCGCCGAAGTCCATGACCGACGCGACATCCGCGGTGAGCAGCAGATCAAAGGGATTACCTGTCGAGCTGGCGGCTTCTTCCACCTCTTGCTGGGATATCCCCGCAACCGGCATTCGCATGCTTTGGGCCAGCCCCATCAGGACACAGAGATTTCGTACCGATTTGGTGGGATTCAGACCGGTGATCTCACGCAGCCTTTCGCCGGCGATCCCCTGCAGTCCCGCCGACTTCCCGGGAAGCAATGCCTCGAGGAGTGCCTTCCTGATACTTGGATCGAGGTTTGATCCAGCCAGTGCTGCGGTGAGCCGCTGGATCGTCTCACACACCAGGTCCGGAGAAACGAGTCGCCGGGAAGCGCTCCAGTCCTCCTTCGCTCCCGCTACGGCCTTGCGTAATTGCTTTCGGAATTGGGTTACCGCAATGGGATCGACCAACTGATTCAATATTCGTTCATCTCGTTGACGTTCTTATTTACGAGAAATTCACTGTGATGAATTCTCAACCCCGATCATCTGCCCGACTATTGCGCTCCGCCTTTGCAGCACCGGCCCACAAACTTCTCAGCATTTATCCGCATAGAGCCACGCTTCGTTTCGCAATCGGTCTTTCCCATGACATAATATCGCGTGTCTTGCTGGGTATCGTCTTGAAGGATATCGAATCCGGCGGTCCACTCCCACTCACCTTTCATGTTCTTCAAAGGGACCTTGCCGGCCGCCGCGACTTCACATGCTTTTTGCCATTCGGAAAGCATGCACAACCGCTTCCCAGAAAGAGCGCACTGTTGGTCGGCGACCGAAAAGTCCCCTTTAAAGCTGCGGTCAATCTCGATACAGAAGCCGCCCATTTCTCCGCCCACGGCGATCATTCCCTGGGGGCAGGAAGAGGGGGCGGCAATAGGGATCTGTCCAATGCCTTCATCGGCTCCGTAACCGGATCCTGGATGCGTGATGCTATCGCCTCGGGTCGGCGGAGGTCCGCTGCCTCCGAGTTGGACCTCGGTGACCTTAAACTTCGTTTTCGTGCTGCCGATAGGGGTCGTAATTTCCACCGTGACATCTCCCGGCGCTACGGTGAGAGGAACATTGACCGGAACATCCAGCCGTTTTGGCTTGCCCGAATACGAGCCGACTTCGAGGGCCGGCACGCTGAGCTTGACCTTCGCTCCCACCAGATTTTTCCCGGTGAGCCTAAGAATGTTATACGAGCCTGCCGGGATGGAGTCCGGAGAGATCTCGGTAATCTGAGGTTGCATTTGTTCCCTGGTCCCCCGAACGACCGACAATGTGACATCTGTTCCAGGGCTGTTCTCGAACATTGAGACCAGGCCGTCATCATCGACGGTATACAGCACCTCGCCCGCTTCATCCTTAAAGACTTCTTTTGCCAGAGCGGGCGATATCTGCAGCGAAATAGTCAGGAAGACTAGAAAGACCAAAGGAATATTTGAGTATCGCATGATGTCCCTCTACGCCGATTTTTAGACCAACAGTATCCCGCTCTACGATACCCAGCCTTGCCTTCATTGAGCAACTAGCCGTTAGGCCTGTGGCGATTACCGGGCGGTAGCCGCTCGCTACGGACCTTGGGG
>VBON01000226.1:0-2072 GCA_005877525.1 Nitrospirota bacterium | reverse complement strand
GATAGATAAACCAGAGCTGTCCTCTATCGGAAAGGAAGTCGTACCCTAAACTGATGACCGTGTTCTCGCCATGCCATTCAATATGCTTCTGCTTGCGCTCAGGTATCGGGGCTCGGCCGTAGGTGTCCTCGATCCATTGCCGGAGTTTCTCCCTGTTGTCTCGACCCTGGTAGCGCAGTTCGATACTTCCCAAACGCCCCTTCGAGAAGCGATAGTAGATTTTGTCCGGCTTCACGCCATTGAGCAGAAGGCTTCCCTCGTTCCAGCGTCTTCATACACTTTAACGTTCGGCAATTGGTTGGCGAGGGATTCGTCTATGACAGGCCGCAGTTCAGGATAGCTATCGACGGCAGTCCCCCAGCGATAGCCATTGAATCCATCAGGTTCGTTGAGGATTCTAGCGCTCTCTACCGGATAAACACAGACGGCAGTTAACATAAGTACGAAAAGACCACGGCGGGCATTCACGATCGGTTTCATTTACAGCAACGGCCAGAGATGACCTCGCTCCTCCAAGGTTGATATTGTCGCTCGGCAGTACAGTCCGACTCTCCTAGAAGAACAAAGCGCAGGTCCATTGTATTACCGACAACCTCTTTGAACACCTGTGACCCGGTCCATTCCCAGTCTCCAATCATATTCTTCAAAGGAATCCGACCTTGTTGAGCCTGCTCGCAGGCTTGCCGCCATTCGGTCTTGGCGCAAAGGCGTTTTCCGGCGATTGCGCAAGTCTTTTCGGCCTTTCGCAAATCTCCGCTGAACGTCTGATCAATCTCAATACAGAAACCCCCTCGTTCGGCGGCCACTCCAATCATGCCCTCTGGACAGGACGCCGGAGCACCTGTCGTGATGATCTGTTTGGGATCGTCACGCCGTTTCGACGAGTTCCCGCTCAATTGCAACTCCGTGATCGTAATGCCGCTGTTGGCGCTCCCGATCGGCGTTGTAAGAGTAAGCAGCACTTCACCGGGAGCAACATTGGCCGGGATGTGAATTGGAACCTCCACAATTTGAGGACTGCTGAGGTAGGTGCCAAGTTCAATCTCTGGCACGCTGAGCTTCACCTTGGCCCCGACAAGGTTTTTTCCTCGAAGCTTGAGAGTGGCGGAATTCCCGGCCGGAACCCTATTCGGAATGATTTCAGTAAGGCTCGGCTGCATTTGCTCCCGGGTACCCCGCGTGACCGACAGGGTGATATCGGTGGGGCTGCTTTCAAACATTGATACCATGCCTTCATCGTCTATGGTGTAGATAACGCGCCCGGCTTCATCCTTGAATGTTTCCTTGGCCTCGGCGAGCCCCAGAGGTCCTCCGATTCCAAAGATTCCGACAACAAACAAGATGATCCATTTCACTGGCCGTCGCATTGCGTCCTGCTCCCCGACCCCTAATTTTTATCATATTGTGGTTACTGACTGAAATGGGATCAATTCATTGGGAATTGTAGCCCTAGAATGCGAAGGCTGAAAACACGAAGGGCGGGAAACCCTACTGGCGTCCCGCCCTCCGCACGCCTTATGACCTGATGTCTACAGCCAGGTCACGCGCTCGGCCGGCCGGACATAGATCGGCTCTTCCACCTGGATACGCACGATCTCCTTGCCCGACTTGTTGAACCCGAGCACCGTGTCGTTGTACATCTCAAACTTGCGCCCGTGAATCTGGGTCTCAAACACCTTCGGCCCCGGAATCACGTCGTAGCGGAACAGGATCTGCTGGCTGGCCCGCCACAGCTGCAGCACCGCCAACAACTCGCGGCTCGGCACAATGTACCGGTCAATGGCGTTGTCCACGCCCGGCCCGAACATCTGCCGGATATAGCCGCGCGGCGCATGGCGCGGCGGGAAATAGAACCCGTTGGGCTCCGTCCCCCACTGCGGGTACAGCGGCAGGGCCACCTGCTCCACGCGAATCGCGTAGTACAGCGGATGCCACCGATCCTCCGCCCACAGCCCGTCCTCGCCGATCTTGTTGAGCCCCTGCATGCGGATCTTGCCCACGCACGCCGCCATGCACCGGGTCTCCATCGGCTCGCCGCCCGTCAGCGGATCCTTGCCCTCCACCCGCGGATA
>VBON01000225.1 GCA_005877525.1 Nitrospirota bacterium | reverse complement strand
TCAACCATAGCTCCTAAGTCGTTCTGCTATCTTCTTGTTGGCTGGCCTTTGGTTGGATGTTTGTGAATCTCTTCGTGCGGCCTGGTTCGCCAGAACGTTGCCTTTCGACAGGAATTTCGGTACAGTAAGCGGTCTACCACTATGGGAGGTTCCTTGAACGGCGCCCACATCCCTCTTCCCCCGGTCCCCCCGCATCTTCCGTCCTCGCTGAATCGCCTTTGGGAAGTTGCCCACAACCTGTGGTGGAGCTGGTACCCGGAGGCGCGCGCGCTCTTTGAAGCGCTGGACCGGACCCAGTGGAAGCTGACGTCGCACAACCCCGTGCGGATGCTCCGCGAGATGAGTCCAGAGAGGCTAGCTGCTGTCGCGGCCAATCCCTCATTTCATCGCCGGTACGACGGCGTTCTTCTCGCATTCGATGATTACATGGAGCGGCGGAGTACCTGGTTCGCCCGCAAGCATCCGGAGATGGTAGACAGCCTGATCGCGTATTTCTCGCCCGAGTTTGGGCTGCACCAGTCCCTTCCGATCTATAGCGGCGGACTCGGCGTCCTAGCCGGGGACCATTGCAAGGAGTCGAGCGACCTGGGCGTACCGTTGGTCGGCATGGGCTTCCTCTATCCGCAAGGCTACTTTCACCAGCGGATATCGGCCGACGGCTGGCAGCAGGCGAGGTACGAACCCTTCTCGGTATCGGACGCGCCGATTCGGCCAGCGGTCCTCCCCGATGGCCAGCGAGTGGTTGTGCAGGTGCCGGTGGACGGAAGAACGATCGATGTCAGGGTCTGGCAGGTCGACGTAGGGCGTGTGTCCCTCTACTTGATGGACACCGATGTCGAATCGAATGCCCCCTGGGACCGCGAGCTCTCTGCCCGACTGTACGGGGGTGACCAGGAAAACCGGATCTTGCAGGAAATCGTACTCGGGATCGGGGGCGTGCGGGTCTTGCACGCCCTCGGGCTGCGCCCGACCGTCTTTCATGCCAACGAGGGGCACGCCGCGTTTTTGATGCTGGAACGGCTGCGCGACTATCGCGAAGGCGGCCTGTCCTTCGAGGACGCGATCGAGGCAGTGCGTGCTTCCACGGTCTTCACAACCCATACGCCGGTGCCGGCAGGCCATGACACCTTTCCATTTACCATGATGGAGAAATACTTCATGCCCTTTTGTACGAGCCTCGGGATCGGTCGCGAGCAGTTCCTGGAGCTCGGGCGCGCGCCCGGCTCGAACGATGCCGCCTTCAATATGACCGTCCTGGCCTTGCAATTGAGCGGCCATCGAAACGGGGTCAGTTGTGTGCATGGGGAGATCTCCCGGCGAATGTGGGCCCACCTGTGGCCCGGCATGTCCCCGGAGAAGGTCCCCATTGGGAGCGTCACGAATGGTATCCACGTGCCGACCTGGATCGCGCCGGAGATGCGGAAACTCTATGCCAAGTACATCGGGCCGGATTGGATGGTCCGCCACGAAGACCCGACCTTGTGGGAGCGGGTGGCCGATATTCCCGATATCGAACTATGGGACGTCCGATTGTCCTTGAAGCGGAAATTGCTCTGGCACGTGAACGAGTGCGCCCGGCAGCGATGGATTCATGGTGAAGTGGATCCCACTCAGGTCCTGGCCTCGGGGACATTATTGGCGCCGCAGACCTTGACCATTGGATTCGCGCGGCGCTTCGCGACCTACAAGCGCGCGACGTTGTTGTTCCAGGACTTGGAGCGGCTCAAGCGTTTGCTCCAGGACCCCTGGCGGCCGGTCCAGATCATTTTCGCCGGCAAGGCCCACCCGGCCGACGAACCCGGCAAGTACTTCATTCACGAGGTCTATTCCATGGCGAAAGACCACGGCTTCGGGGGGCACATCGCCTTCGTCGAAGAGTACGACATCCATACTGCCAAGTTTCTCATCCACGGCGTCGATGTCTGGCTGAACACGCCCCGGCCGCCCCAAGAGGCCTGCGGCACGAGCGGCCAAAAAGCCGCGCTGAACGGGGTGCCGCACTTAAGCGTACTCGACGGCTGGTGGGCAGAAGGCTACAACGGCGCGAACGGATGGGCCATTGGCGGCCGCGAATTCGATGCCGACCCCGCTGTGCAGGATGCCGCCGATAGGGAAGCGCTCTTTCAAATTCTGGAGAATGAAGTGGTTCCGCTCTACTACAGCCGCGACGCAGACGGGGTGCCGCGCGGCTGGCTGGGCGTCGTACGCGAGACGATTCGCAGTGTCACCCCGCGCTTCTGTGCGCGCCGCATGGTGAAGGACTACACCGAACAGCTATACATCCCCGCCTCGCAACAAAGTCTGTCTCGGCGGTGACGCCCAACCCTATCAATGACCTCATCCTGAGCGCCAGCAAAGGATCTGAATTCACGGCAGACGAATGCAGAGATTCTTCGCTCCGCTCAGAATGACAATGTTTCGCTAGGTATCTGTCTTGGGGCCGTCGGAAGGCATCGTTCGCACGATGACTTTGGCCTGCGTCTCGTTCTGTCCATTGCGCACGACAATGACGGTCTCTCCAACGCTCATGGCGGTCACGATCCCGTTTGCGTCGACGGTTGCCACATCGATATTACGGCTCACATAGGTCGTCCCGTAGAGTTTCGCTGAGATGATCCGCACCGTACCGTCAGGGAACTCGCCGATGACTTGCAAATTCTTATGCTCGCCGATGCCCTCCAGGACCAGCTGGCGTTGCTCGGCGTGGATTCGCAACGAAATCAACGGGAGCACCGGAGGCAGCTTCACATTGACATTTACTGTCGCGGTGCTGATGACATTCTTGCTGTTGATACTGGTGACTTCCACAGGAACCGATCCGAACGCGTCTCCGCGAAGCTTCACCCGCTG
This sequence comes from Nitrospirota bacterium, assembly GCA_005877525.1. Classification (GTDB taxonomy): domain Bacteria; phylum Nitrospirota; class Nitrospiria; order Nitrospirales; family NS-4; genus NS-11. Next base: position 715 of record VBON01000225.1, on the reverse strand, counting down.
TTCGAAGTAGCCGGTCTTGTCGTTGTACTTCATCGCTTCTTCGGAGCCGGACATGTACACCCGGACGATGTCATCATCGGGGCTCGGTTGCACTTGGACGACGACCTCAGAGCCAATCGGAATTTCAACGCCGTCTTGAGGAGACACGATTTCAACGGCGAAGANAGAGAGGACCGGAAAGGGCAAGCAATCCGACACTCCCTAGGAGATACTGGAGGAGCCGTTTTCGGACAGAAGTCATGATGTTTAAAAGGTACTGGAAATGTGCTCGCCGGTCAAATTTCGGGCCGAGTCACTTCTGTTTCCTGCATTTATGCCGGCTTAGACAGCAGGAATGACAAATGGTCCCTAGAGCTCCTGAATAAACTTGGCGGCGTAGGAGCGAACTTCGTGGCCGTTAAGGACATGGAAGCGTCGCAGGCGATCCACGGTCTGGCCGGAAAAGCGCGAAAGCGGGATTGGAATGAGCTGCTTGCGGAAGTGCCGGGCGAGCCGACGCCAACGCGCCGGCGGGCGAACCGGGGAGACAAGCGCGACGTGCGGCTCCCGCGAATGCAACAGCGCGCCGGCCAAGAGCCGCTCCTCAAGGCTTCCCAACGCCAGGCGCCGGTCTGTCCAGATATCGGGGATCGGGCGCGGTGGAAACAGGAACATCGCCCCGCCATAGATCGCCTGCCCGATTCCGGGCCCGATCAAGCTTTGACTAAATGGCGTC
>VBON01000228.1:6199-8407 GCA_005877525.1 Nitrospirota bacterium | reverse complement strand
AGCTTTAAAGAAACCCCAGAATTGATTCAAGAAATCAAACAGCACGTCAAACAGGAACTGGGAAAAATCGCCATGCCGCAGGAAATCGAGATCGTCCCCTCCCTGCCGAAGACACGATCCGGCAAGATCATGCGACGGGTGCTCAAAGCCAAGGAATTGGGGCAAAATCCCGGTGATATCTCGACCCTGGAGGATTAGACGGGGCACGGCGCGCCGTGCCCCTACTGTTGCACACATACGCAGCAATTCCGGGCCGCGACGGCATCCGGGAAATAGACCCTATCAACTTTCAGTGACATTCCCCGACCGATCGGTATCCGGCAAGAACGGGACGATGAGGAACGCCCCAAGGGTGAACACGGCCGCCACGATGATCAGGGGCCTGATCTGCTGATGAAATAGCCGTTCGTACAGATGGGCGCCCACGATCTGCGAGAGCTGCCCGGCTGCATTGTATATGGACATAAGTCCGGCAACGGTAAAGCCGGCGGCTTGCGGCGGACACGCCGCGGCAGCGAGGCTGAGCAACGTCAGGAACGGGATCATGCTCAATATTCCTGTCATGAAGTAGAGGACGATCGCGCTGATCTTGTCGAGAAGCAGCAGGTACGCCAACGTCGTCCCAGATCCCAGCAGAATGCTCAGATAGACCAGGCTCTTCGTCGAATAGCGGCCGGCAAGATAGCGGCGGTAGACGAATGCCCCAATCACCGCCCCTACGGACGCAATGGCGCTCAACTGCCCGATGAAGTACTGATCGAACTTCAGGTGATCGATCATATGGTAGAACAAGGGCGTCCCAAAGCTCGGGGTGAAGTTCCAAAAAGCCAGGAAGCCGGCAACGATCCACAGTGTCCGAGACTTGAGCGAGGACATGAGCCCGCGGGTGGTGTGGCGCAAAGCCCCAAGGTCGAGCTGCGATTTGTTCTCGTGCACGAGAAAGGTCGTGGCCAGGACGACCGCAGCCGGTGCGCAGGCGATCACGATCGCCGCCGCATGAAGGGCGCTTGCCGGGGGGAGCGTCTGGGTCAGCCATCCCCCGGCGAGCCCCGAGATGATCGCCGCAATGTTGAACCACATCCATTGTTGGCTTTGAAACTGCTTGATCAAACCGGTCTTCTGACCGTTCTCGACCATCAAGGCGTCCACGAGCACGTCCGAGGAGGCGATGCCTAACGCCGTGAGGAAAAGCGCCACGACAATCATGTTCGGCGCGGTCAAGTCCGTAAGCCAGAGAAAGCCGCTGGCTGCCAGCCCGTTCATCAGGAAGAGATAGCTTTTTCTTCGATAGCCGAACAGGGGAATGAAATCGCTGAGCAGTCCGTAGGCCGGCTTGATGATCCACGGCACGGTCAGCACGGCGAGCAGACCCGCGACCTGGTCGGTCGTCATCCCTAAGGATTTCAAGTAATACATGAGGGGCTGGCTGATCAGCGCCCCCGCCTGCCCGATCCCCTGCGCAAAATACACGAGCCCGAAATAGATCATCAGGCGGCGCACCGTCAAGGCCGGGACCGGTGTTGCAGGCTGTGCCAACTTAGGCCGCCATCCGGCGAAGCGTAATCAATGCGATCTCCGGGCGAGCCAGGAAACGGATCGGAAGGATGCTCGTGCCGACTCCCCGTGTCACAAACATGCTCGCGGTGCTGCCCCGAAACCAGCCTGACTCGTACTCTTCGCTGCCCTCAGGAAGCCAGAGGGCTCCGAACCACGGCAGGCGGACCTGGCCGCCATGGGTATGGCCGGCAAGGACCAGATCGAAACGCGCGAGGTCAGCTTTGAAAAAGATCTCGGGCGAATGACTCAACAGGATCGCGAAGGGTGTCCGTTGCATCCCTGTGAGGGCCTCCGAGAGCCGGTCATGTCCGGTGTAGGGATCGTCCACGCCGATCAGCGTCAGCGTATCCACTCCGCGACCGATCCGCCCACCCTCGTTCACCAAGAGGGCCACGTCGGCATCGGTGAAGAATCGTCGCATGGCCTCACGGCCCTCGGCCAGCCTGTCTGTATGCTCATGGTTGCCCAGGACCGCCCACACCCCAAAAGGCGTCCGCAGGGGCCGAAGGTCTTTGAGAAATTGCTGCACGGCAGCGCGATCGCCCCCGGTCTCCAGAAAATCTCCGGTGATCAGGATGAGCCCCGGTCTGGCTTCGGCCAACATGGCAAGCACCCGACGTTCACGAAGTCCGTACCTGACGATATGCAGAT
>VBON01000228.1:3233-6156 GCA_005877525.1 Nitrospirota bacterium | reverse complement strand
CACGCCTCGTGGCGGGTGACTTCGACCCAATATGGCTCGATCAGAAAGATATAGCCGAGAAACAGCAGCAGGAGGCTGACAAGAATAGTAGTGCGGCGACGCGGGCACCAGTGTCTCAGGGTCACGAACGATCAAACAGACCGAGTTGCAGTTCCTCCGCGCGGGTGAAGGGGATAGGATAGTTCTCCGTAAAGCAGGCATTGCAATAGCGGTCTGCAGTGCCGGGTGAGGCGGCCAGCATCCCTTCCAGACTCAAATAAGCCAGCGAATCAGCAGTCACGTATTTTCGAATTTCCTCGATGCGGTGGGACGCGCCGATGAGCTCAAGCTTACTGGGTGTGTCAATGCCGTAGAAACAAGGCGAGATCACCGGCGGAGAAGAGATCCGTAGATGGACTTCCTTGGCGCCGGCATGCCGGATCATCTTGACGATCTTGCGGCTCGTGGTTCCGCGCACAATTGAATCGTCCACGACGATGACGCGCTTACCTTCAAGAACGTCCTTGACCGCGTTCAGTTTGACCTTCACCCCGAAGTGCCGGATGCGCTGCTCCGGCTCAATGAAGGTCCGCCCGACGTAGTGGTTACGAATCAGACCGTTCTCAAACGGAATGCTGGCGCCTTCGGCAAAGCCCAGAGCGGCAGGGACCCCGGAGTCCGGCACCGGAATCACAATGTCCGCCGGCACATACGACTCCTTCGCCAGCTGACGGCCGAGCGCCTTGCGGGTGCTATAGACCGTGTGACCGTAGATCTTGCTGTCAGGGCGCGCGAAGTAGATGTGCTCAAAGATGCACATGGCCGGCTTGACTTTCGGGAACGGATAGAAGGAATGCAGCCCTTTCTCGTCGATCAAGATCAGTTCTCCGGGCTCAATATCCCGGATCGTCTCGGCGCCGATCAGATCGAAGGCGCAGGTCTCCGATGCCACCACCCAGGCATCGCGGATCTTCCCGAGAGACAGTGGCCGAAAGCCATACGGATCGCGCGCGGCGATCAGACCGTGATCGGTCAGAAGTGTCACGGAAAACGCGCCGCGCACCTGCTTGAGTGCGTCGATCACCCGGTCCAGTAAGGTATTCGCGCGGGAATGAGCGACCAGATGGACGATCACCTCGCTGTCGGTCGTGGATTGGAAGATCGCGCCGTAGGCCTCAAGTTCGTTCCGGATCATCTCCGCGTTGATCAGATTCCCGTTGTGGGCCAGGGCCAGATTGCCGAAGGCAAAGTTGATCACGATCGGCTGGGCGTTCTTGAGATCGCTGGAGCCGGCGGTCGAATAGCGGTTGTGCCCGATTGCAGAACGGCCCGTGAGCCGCTTCAGGCGTTCCTTCGTGAAGATGTCCGCGACCAGCCCCATCGCCTTCTCTTGATAGAACTGATGACCGTCACCAGCCACGATTCCGGAGCTTTCCTGCCCGCGGTGCTGGAGCGCGTACAAGCCGAGATACACGAGGTTTGCCGCTTCCTTGTGGCCGTAGACGCCGACCACCGCGCATTCGTCATGAAACTTGTCGGCCGCCGGACGGGGGGTGTGATCTGAAAGCATCGGAACGTTCTTCATGACGTCTTGTCGGCAGTTGACAGCATTATCTGGACAGCTCCTCGCCAGATGGCGCTCAGAGAGGCGCAATCCCGATCGATGCACGTGGTGGTTCCCCTGCGATGATCCCGAACCGCAACCGTCATGCGGTCCCTTTTCACCGTTCCGATTTCGGTGCACGGTACGGCGGATTCTTCAGCCATCCGGAGCATGGTCGCGGCGTCTTCAGGGCTCGCCGATACAATGATGCGGGACTGTGACTCGCTGAACAGGAGACTGTCGGTCCGCAACCCCTGTGACTCCAGCACAATCGCCGCTCCGAGGCCTTGATTTTCCGACGCCATCGCGCATTCAGCCAGCGCGACCACGAGGCCGCCTTCCGAGCAGTCGTGCGCGGAGCGCACCAACCCCCGATCAATCGCCGCTCGTACGAGCTCCTGGACCGCGCGCTCCCGTGCGAGATTGAGGCTAGGGGGAATCCCTTGCTCTCGATAGTGGATGGCGCGCAGATACTCGGTCCCGCCAAGGTCCTCTGCGGTCTCGCCCAACAGCAACACCGTGTCTCCCTCCACCTTGAAGCCCGGAGTCACCACGCGTTCTACATCATCGATCAGGCCCACCATCCCGATCACCGGAGTAGGGTAGATGGACAGGCCGTTAGTTTCATTATAAAAGCTCACGTTCCCGCTTACCACTGGGATCTCAAGTGCCTTGCAGGCATCCGCAATACCCTCGATACTCAGGATGAATTGCCACATGATATCAGGGCGCTCGGGATTTCCGAAATTCAGGCAGTCCGTGAGCGCCAGCGGCCGAGCACCGACACAGGAGAGATTTCGGGCCGCCTCCACGACGGCACTGGCTGCTCCCGTATAGGGATTAAGCACGCAGTAGAGGCTGTTGCAGTCTGTGGTCAGTGCCAGCGCCTTGCGGGTACCTTTGATCCGTACCACCGCCGCGTCGGCTCCGGGACGGATGATGGTATTGGTCTGGACCATATGGTCGTACTGCTCAAACACCCAGCCTTTATGGGCGATGGTGGGCGACGCGAGCAGGGTCTCCAGGACCACGTTATAGTCTTTGGGCTCCGGAAGGTGCTCGAGCGCCAAGGACTGCAGGTGGTCCTGATACAGCGGCGGTTGCGCCGGTCGTTGATACTTGGGCGCGTCATCGGCGAGCGCGCGGGCCGGGACTTCGGCCACTACGACGCCTCTGTCTTTTACCCGCAACATCTCATCGGCCGTGACTCGGCCCACCACCGCCGCGGAGAGGTCCCACTTTTTGCAGACCTCCAACACGTCGTCCTCGCGCCCTGGCTTCGCCACCAGCAACATCCGCTCCTGCGATTCGGACAAGAGAACTTCGTACGGAGTCATGTCG
>VBON01000228.1:0-3128 GCA_005877525.1 Nitrospirota bacterium | reverse complement strand
TGAATGCCGATAAGCAGATCTTTCTCCATGAGCTCAAGGCAGCATTCAATCAGGAGTTTCTCTGTAAATGGATCGCCGACTTGCACGGTCGGTCGCTTCGAGTCCGACCCTTCCTCAAAAGAGCCCGACGCCATGGTCGCGCCATGAATGCCATCACGAACGGTTTTCGCGCCGATGTACAGGACCGGGTACCCTTCACCGGAGGCCCGTCCCCTGAAGATGCGATCGCAAGGAGCGGAGCGGGTTCTTATTGTAGATATCATTAAAGTACACCTCGCCGCCGACGGTAGGGACCCCGACGCAGTTCCCATAGGCGCTGATGCCAGCGACGACGCCTTTGAAAAGAAATTGATTCTCGGCCTTGTCCAACCCCCCGAACCGCAGCGAGTCGAGCAACGCGATCGGCCGTGCCCCCATGGTGAAGACATCGCGCAGGATCCCGCCCACGCCCGTGGCCGCGCCCTGATACGGCTCGATAAACGAGGGATGGTTATGGCTTTCCATTTTAAAGACGGCCACCAGGCCGTCTCCAATGTCCACGACGCCGGCATTCTCGCCCGGCCCTACGACGACCTGCGGGCCCTCGGTCGGAAGGCCCTTCAGGAACACCCGTGAGCTCTTGTACGAACAATGTTCGCTCCACATCACGGAGAACAGCCCCAGCTCTGTGAGGTTCGGCGCTCGTCCAAGGATCTTGATGATCTTCCCGTACTCCTCCTCGCTCAAGCCGTGGCGCGCGATAACTTCTGTGGTAATCGTCGGCTCTGTCATTGTGACTGACTGTTCACCGGGTCCGAGTCGATGTATGGTTCTGCCCTGACTTATCATCAGTATCCCACGGTAGATGCCAGAAATCGACTCGGACCCCGCTCATGCTCGGAAAGATTAGAGCGCGCCCGAAAGATAAATCTGACCGGTTGGTTGAAGTTGGCCGCCTTCCGGCTCCATGCTGACCGCAAATTTCTTGATCTGGCTCATATCCCGGATCCGGCGGATCATGATCCGACCCTTATTGCCGGAATCCGTCCCGAAGGTGGCTGCGCTGACGGGCCTATCGAGAATCGCCCACAATTGATACGTCTTACCGGGCGGAAGCGGCGGCATGTTGAAGGCATATAAGAAGGCTTTCTTGCTGGAGGGATCGAGCAGCAAGAGGGCTCCCGCGGACTTCGCCTCGTCGGAGCCCGTCAGGGAGACGACCTGGATGTTTGGCATGCTAAGGAACGAGGCCATCTCGTCCTCCCGGGTCAGAGCCTTCTTCGACACGCGGCCTGCTGCTCCTGTTGTGCCAAACGGTCGCGGAGTTGAGCAAGTTCGGCTTCGCGAGCCACGAGCGTGTCGCGCGTCGTGCCGAGCTTGTCTACGAAGTCGTTGCGAATTTCATTGAGTTTTCGCTCTTGTTCTGTGGCCTGCAGCTGAAGGACGGTCAGGCGCCGGCCTTCATCCTGCATGGCCATTTCGATCTGGCGCCGCTGCGCGGCTTCGGTCTGGAGCTGCGATCGAAGGGTCAGAGCGTAGATCCCGACGGCAAGAAGAAGCACGATGGAGGCGAGCGCAAATACCGGCTGCCCGATCAGCCTCCGCCAAGGCAGAAAGGTTCTCGGAAAGTCGCCCTGCCCGGCTGGGGATGTCCAGCCCACCCCGGATTTTCCAGACTGCGCACGGTCGAGCTCAAAGGTCCTCATCAGATGGGACTGCAGATCAAAGGGCGCCGCCTCGGGTGGCAAGGCATAGGGCAGCAGATTGGCGGCCGCTCGATACTCCTTCATCGCGGCGCGACACTCCTCGCATCCGTCGCGGATATGGACTTCCAACGCCTCCCGCTCAGCGGGCTCCAGCGCGTCGACAGCATAGAGCGCGACCGCATCTTCGAATTGCTCGTGCGACATCGTTACTTTGCCTCCCAGCAAGGTCGTAACGCATAGCGCAGCTTGTTCATCCCCAATTTAATCCGGGTCTTGACCGTGCCGATAGGCTTATCCAGCTTGGCCGCAATCTCGGCATGCGTGAGTCCCCCGTAGAACGCGAGCTCGATCGCCTCCTGTTGCGGCGCCGGGAGGTCCTTGAATGCCTCCATCACGAGCATGCGCAATTCTCCGAGGGCGTGAGTGTCAAAGGGATCAGGCAGCGCGCTACGAAGGTCGCCTGCGGAGGTCTCCTCGATCGAATCGGTGAGATTTCGACCGCGCGAAGCTGATCCCCTCAACCGATCGATCGCTCGGCTCCTGGTCAGGGTGATGAGCCATGCCATGGGCGAGCCTCGTTTCGGATCAAAGCTTCCGGCCTTGCGCCAGGCTTCGATGTAGACATCCTGGAGCAGTTCTGAGGCCTCATCGTGGTTGTTCAAAATTCGGAGGGCAAGTGTGAACAGCACGGAACTAGATTGCTCATAGCACTGAGCAAAGGCTTGGGCGTCACCCTTGCCGACGCGGGCGAGGAGCTCAGGCGTCAGGGATGGCTGATTAGGCGACAATCTCATCCGGGCCGGATTTAACACCTCGACGCTATCGATGAAAGCCGTCATTATAAGTAGCTACGGACAAAAAAACTACTGGGATGCGTCGGAAGTCATACCCCAAAGAAAAAACTACACTGCAAACATCCGCCGGTTCATTTCCTGCGTAAAGAGTGATATGAAAGGAACACCACTTCAACCAAGGAGGCAGATATGCAACGAGTTCTAGGGACGGCGATCGTAACAGTATGGATGGTGGTGCTGGCAGGGACTGGATGGGCGGACATGGGGAAGACGGCGCCTGCGCTTAAGGCGGCCCCCGGTTCCAAAGCGGAAGCCCATCTTAAGGAAGGGATCGAGCATTATGATCAAGGTCATTTTGACGTCGCCTTAAAGCATTTTATGGCGGGTGCCAAAGAAGATCCCCAGTCGGCTGAAGCCCACTACGACGTCGCGTTGGCGCTGGACAAGACCGGAGATCATAAGGCGGCCACTGAGCATTTCAAGACCGCCTATGACCAAGGCAAGAACAATCCCGACATTCAGAATTCCGGGATCCTCAAAGCGCACCTGAAAATGAAATAAATAGCCTGAGCGGGAGCCGGCCGTCTGCGAGGACGACGGCTCCCGTCTCAGATTCGGCCTTTGTCCGGCTGGCCCTCCGGGAGCAGTT
>VBON01000212.1 GCA_005877525.1 Nitrospirota bacterium | reverse complement strand
AAGATCGGACGCGCCGTTGAGCACTTGCGGTTGCTGAGTAAACCCTTCAGCGGACGCGACATGTCCTGACATCCGCACGACGCGCTTGATCTGATTCAAGCTGCCGAGTTCCTGCTTAACGATGGCTAACGCGTTTAAGAGAGTCAGTTTCGCTGCCTCGTACCCTTGCTCGACCGTGAGATCCTTGCCGAGCTTACCAGCGTAGACAATCTTGCCATCCTTGAATGGTCCGGTGCCGCTGAGAAACAAAAGATCATCCGCCCGCACAGCGGGGACATAGGAAGCCACCGGCTTGGGCGCCGGCGGTAACTCAATCTTCAGTTCGGCAAGCCTGGCTTCAAACGACATTTGCGTCTCCTTGGATGGAGCTCTTCATCATCAAACCGATTGACGGATCAGCTACTTTATCGCACCTGTGAGGTTTTTCCAAATCGCAATCGATCTGCCTCTCGGACCTTTGTTTTGCCGCACACCTGAGCCGCGGTTCACCAAGCCGTATATGAGGCACCCCGGGCTCTTCATTTCAGTCACGGAAACAAATTACCTTGCAATACCTTATCTTGCACGCCTACCTATTTTGGTCTGAGCCTTGCACAATCTTTTCTGATGTCGGGCATTTTCAACTCACTTCAATAAGGAGGATTCTCATGAAGCGATCCATTTCGGTTTTAGCGATGCTGGTGGCCTTGGGAATGATCTCGGTAAGTTACGCTGCCGATCCCATGGGTAAAAGCGGCTCTGCGCAAACCATCAAAGGAGACGTGCTGAAGGTCGACGGCGAGAACTACACCATAAAGGATGCATCCGGCAAAGAGGTCCGCATCCATGTCGACAAGACCACCAAAACGCAGGGAACCTTGAAGGTGGGTGATAAGGTCGAGGCCGAGACGACTGCCGAGGGCCATGCCATATCCGTCAAGGCTGCAAAGTAGTCAGTTATAAATACAAACCTGGTTCACAAGCGGGGGACCCGGATGGACGTTTTCCCGGGTCTCCCACAAGGGTTAGCCCCTTATGGAACTCCTGCTTCGTTGGCGGTGCGAACGCTGCCGTGGGACATTGAAACCTTGTCCTTCCTGCGAAAGCACAGGCCACATCGACCGCTGGCTGCCATATGAACTTGTCCACCAGCTTAAACCAGTGGCCTGGGTGATCTTAGACCGCCGCGACTAGCTATTCGGCTGCTGGCCCCTTTTGCACACCCGACATTCACAAGTACAGCGTCTTTGGCCAGCTTGCCGGCTGAATACCACCTTGCCGTCTCATCGGTCAAGGAACGCCGTTGTTCCGCTCATTAGCGTCAGTTGTAGCGCCATGTACTCCCCGAAATGCAGGAGCGCATATTGGGACATCAGATGTTCAAGGGTTTCACCGGAACAGAGATGAAACGGATAATAGAGCGCCGAGCGATCCATTGTTCTCCCTCTATCCCATCAGCCGCCAATTGCCGGCTGTTCCTAGCTGAATGACAGCGACTGACGTAATCTGTTAAAACGACGAGGCGGCCTTCTTCATATGACCACCGAGGGATGCGCCAAACAGTAACTGGACTCTGATCCCACTTTAATAGTCATGTCGCTTGAACGATCGTCTCATTTACCCGGCGGGTTTCAGGTCAGGCACCGTACGCTTGGAATTTTCCAGGGAAGTGCGATTGAGCTCGCATTTTGGCACCCGTCGTCCGGGATGCCGGAGTATGGTTTGTGTCGGTTCTCGACGGAAGACAAAGCACAGGCGTTCATTGAATTTCTCTGTTCGCCCGGCTGTGCGGAGGCGATAGACCGTACTGATCTGACGATCGAACCTTATGATCTCGCCGAACATGAGCGGCTCATTAGCGAGCACCCCTTGCCTTCCGCCTGGGAAACCCCTTCCTGAGTCCGATCACGCGTTCGTATATCCCTATACCTTGCACGAATAGGAACTGCAAATTGCGGCAAGTAAATTCGGACAATACAACCATTTACACCAGCATGACACCTGGTGGGCGCTCGATGAGTTCGATTTCGTAGCCGTCAGGCGCGTCGATGAAGATAAAACGGCTGCCCGATGATGTCGTCGTCGGGCCGTCGGTGATTGCCACGCCTTTAGTCTTTAGCTCAGCAATAGTCTTGTCGATGTTCTCCACCTGAAACGCAAGGTGCACCAGGTCCTCCTGGACCTTAACCGGCCCGCTCGGTGGAAAGCTCGCAAGCTCGATTAACTCCTCGCTGTTCGGGACCTTGAGAAACGCCAGGTGCGAGCCACGCAGCGAGGTTTTGCGCTCGACCACTTCCAAACCCAGCACATCGGTGTAGAAGTGAATGGTCTGATCGATATCGCTCACCCGCATTCTGGTATGCAGAAGCTTTTTGACCTGCATAGTTGGATTCTGTGGAAACGGCAGAATGCTGTCAATAGGGCTCGGTGGAGAAACTCGGCTGACGAGTGATAGACTGATTGGGAGGAGCAGAAGATGCCAATCGGCGGGGTGATTTCAAAGGCGCGCGTGCCGGTGAAAGTCTGGAGCGATCTCAACCTGATCGAATCTCAGGCCATAGACCAGCTGGTGAACACCGCGAACTTGCCCTGCGTCTACAAGCACATCGCCGTCATGCCTGACGTGCACGTCGGGATCGGCGCCACCGTCGGTTCGGTGATCCCGACAAAGGACGCTATCATTCCGGCCGCCGTCGGTGTGGATATCGGCTGTGGAATGTTGGCGCTGAAAACCCAGTACACTTCTGAGGTGCTGGAAGGGCGGTTGAAAAAGATCCGGGACAAAATTGAAGCCTATGTGCCGGTGGGGCCGACCGCGCATCGCTCCCCTCTGAAAGGAGGGGAAGGCGGAAGCCTGGGAGGGTTGGAAAGAGGCTGCCCAGTGCGATCGCGCTGTCCAGGACCTTATGAACAGGGCGCGCGCCCAGCTTGGGACGTTAGGCGGGGGCAATCATTTCATTGAACTGTGCCTCGACACGGAAGGTGCGGTCTGGATCATGCTGCATTCCGGCTCGCGGCATATCGGGAAGTCCCTGGCGGAACGGCACATCAACTT
>VBON01000211.1 GCA_005877525.1 Nitrospirota bacterium | reverse complement strand
AATCGTGAAGAAGGCCCGCGCCATATGATTCAGATCTATAGCAGACTGGATGTCGCCGACAATTCCGGGGCCAAAAAAGTCATGTGCTTCCATGTCTTCGGGGGCACCCGGCGGCGATATGGCAGCCTGGGCGACGTCATCATGGTCGCTATTAAAGAGGCGATCCCGCATGCGACCGTCAAGAAGGGCGAGATCAGCAAGGCGGTCATCGTGCGGACTGCCAAGGGCGTCCGGCGCGACGATGGGTCGTACATCAAGTTCGACCGCAACGCCTGCGTGTTGATCAATGCTCAAGGCGAACCTGTGGGAACCCGCATCTTCGGTCCGGTCGCGCGCGAGCTGCGCTGGAAAAAGTACATGAAGATCATTTCTCTCGCGCCGGAGGTCCTGTAATGCGCCGACGAGGATGGCTGAGCGCAAACCGCCCGACCGCGAGCCCTCCCAAGACGGTAGTACGAAAAGGAGATCGCGTGGTCGTGATCGCGGGGAAAGACCGTGGTAAGTCAGGCAAGGTATTACAGGTCTCCCGAGAGCGCTGGCGCGTCACGATTGAGAAGATCAATATGATCAAACGGCACACGAAACCGAACCAACAGAATCGACAGGGCGGAATTCTGGAGCGAGAGGGCTCGATTCATCTCTCAAATGTCATGTTGTACTGCACGGCTTGTCAGAAGCCCGCGCGCGTGGCGTCGAAAACCTCAACAGACGGCAGTCGGACTCGTGTCTGTAAGAAGTGCGGGCAAACAATCGAGGCTCCGTCAGCGAAATAATTCACGGCCATGGCAAAGACTGAGACAAAAGCGCCAACGCGGGCAGCCAAGACGACGGGCAAATCGGAATCGAAAGCTTCTGCGAAGGCTGCTGCAAAGCCGGCGCCAAAAGCCGAGGGAACGGCTAAGGCATCCCCCGAGCCCACAGGACCGGTACGGTTGCAGGAGCATTATAAACAGAAGGTCGTGCCGGCCATGATGAAGACGTTTTCCTATCGGAACGAAATGCAGGTGCCGCACCTCCAGGCCATTGTCGTCAATGTAGGGATGGGCAAGGCCACGCAGAACGGGAAGCTGCTCGATTCCGCGGTCGAAGAACTTGGCATTATCTCCGGGCAGCGTCCTGTCGTCACCCGGGCGCGCAAGGCGATCGCCAATTTCAAGTTGAGAAAGGGGCTGGCGATCGGGACCAAAGTGACGCTTCGCGGCCGCCGGATGTATGAGTTCATGGATCGGCTGCTCACCATGGCGCTGCCTCGGATCCGGGATTTCAAGGGGATTTCTCCGAAGGCGTTCGATGGCAGAGGAAATTATACCTTGGGCCTGAAAGAGCAGCTGATCTTTCCGGAGATTCAATACGACTCCGTGCAATCGATCCATGGGATGGATATCACGATCGTGACGTCCGCGAATACGAATGAAGAAGGCAAGGCTCTCTTGAAAGAGCTGGGCGTGCCGTTCCGCGTCTAAAAGCGCGGGACAGATGAGGAGGGGAGTGTGTCGCGACTGGCACTCAGATTGAAGGCGAAGGCTCCGGTGAAGTTTACGACCCGGCAGTACAACCGATGCCCAAACTGTGGGCGTGTGCGCGGGTTTCTGCGCAAGTTTCGGTTGTGCCGTATTTGCTTCCGTCTGCTAAGCCTTCGGGGCGACGTTCCCGGAGTCAGAAAGTCGAGTTGGTGAAGCTATGGCCATGACCGATCCTCTT
>VBON01000210.1 GCA_005877525.1 Nitrospirota bacterium | reverse complement strand
AGGAGTGAGTAAAGGACCATAAGCCGTCAACACGTTGGAGTCGATATAGAGAAGTTGCTGTTCGCCTTGAGGCACGACAATGGCCCGCCCGCTGATCCGCTCGCCCTGATCCATATACAGCCGTCCCGAATTGGCGCCGCCCAGCCGCTGAGTGATCGCCGGCGGCAAAAGAAATTCCGTCGCCACCTGCTTCGAAATCCAGGTGGCATAGGCCTGTTGCGCCGCGAGGTCAACCCCTGCATAGAGAATGCCGATGTATCCCGCCATCACGCCACGATCGTCAAAAAACAGGTGGTACTCGCTTTCGCGGCCGGCCATTGTCCCGTACACAACGACCTCCTCGCCGGTTCCCCACGCCGTTCGCTCTGTGCGGTGGCCGGCTTCATGCATCAGGACGGCCTCGCGGCGGTCACAGAGATTCCAGGGTGGGGGCGGGACAAGACGAGGTGCCGGCGGCCGCGCCGGGCCTTCCTTGACGGTGGGACCGCTGCTACAACCGATCAGCGTTGCGAGAGAAAGGCCGATGAGAGCGCACCACTGACCCCTGCCGAAAAGGAAAGTCATAGGAAGAAAATGAGCGGAGTCCGGGGAGGACGATCAGCGAACAGGCAGTCTCCAGTGATACCGGTAGGGCACGGTCGTTTCCTGATAAACCTCATCCATGTACGTGTAGCCGAAGAACTCAGGAGCCGCAGATGCCAGCAGATACATAGGTTGCTGGACGATCAGGTCCAGGCCCACACCAAGGGGATGAACGATGAATGCCAGAAGCCGTAATGGAAAACTCCCATCCCAGCCTGGCGTAATCAGACCTTCATCAATACCGACAGGCAGATCGAGAGGCATCGGGGTCGGATAGGTTTCGGTTGATCGGACGGGCCCTGCGCAGCCGACGAGGCTGAACGCCGCGACCATCAGCATCCCGATAGCGATATGGCTCAGTTTCATGTGATGCCTCCCTGCCATGATATTGTTTCAGTAAATAGTACCTAAGTGATCGGCACATGTCCAGAAAAAGTCAATGGACAGGGTGTGACAGCTCAGTCGAACTCTTCCCAGTTCAGCCGCCGTGGTGGGCGATGCAGGTCTTGAACCTGCGACCTCTTGCGTGTGAAGCAAGCGCTCTCCCCCTGAGCTAATCGCCCATACGGCCTGACAATCCGCCAACTTAGCACAGCGGCAGGGACCAGTCAACGCGAGCGCAAGTCACAGAACGTGCAAGAGAAAGCACTTGAGATATTCGGTTTCAGGCATCCCTAAGACGATCGGATGGTCGGAATTTTGACCTCGCTGTTCCAGGAGTCGGACGGGGCGGCGGACATCGGCGGCAGCTTCCCAGAGGAGCTGCCGGAACTGTTGCGTTGTAAGGTGATGGGAGCAGGAGCAGGTAATCAGGAAACCGCCGGGGCGGAGAAGACGCATCGCGCGCAAGTTGATTTCCTTGTAGCCGCGAATGGCCTCTGCCAAGTGCGTTCTGCTTTTGACGAAAGCCGGAGGATCAAGAATGATGAGGTCGAACGCTTCTCGCCGCCGGTCCCGTCCCCTGAGGTCATCAAAAACATTCGCCACCTGGAATCGGGTGACCTGCGCGTAGCCGTTCAGTTGAGCCAGCGTCGTGGCTCGCTCGATCGCCCGGCTGGATTGATCGATGCCAATCACGCCGGCGGCCCCATAGCGGGCGGCATGTAACGCCCAGAGACCGAGATAACAGAAGCAGTCCAGTACATGAGCGCCCGGGGAGAGACGCTCGAGGAGGTTGTAATTGCCCACTTGATCCAGGAATAGGCCAGTCTTCTGGCCTTCCCAAAGGTCCACGGGCACTCGCAGGCCATTGATCGTGACCATGCTCTCCGCGGGTAGATCTCCACGGATCAGGATTCGTTCGCGCGTGAGGCCTTCGCGCTCGCGCATCGGCGAGTCGTTTCGCGCGACCACCAGGCGTGGTTGGAGAACCTTCTCCACCGCATTCACGATCACGTCCCGACGGCGCTCCATGCCGGCGGTGAGCATCTGCAGCGCCACGGAATCGCCATAGCGGTCGACGATTAAGCCAGGCAGGCCGTCACCTTCACTATGAATCACGCGGTAGGTTGCCTCCTGATGGGACAGCCGTTCGGTTGCGAGGAGGAGTTCGCGCAATGCGTGCGCCTCGTTGATTCGGGTGATAAAAAAGTCCTGATCAATCGGCGTGCGCTCTCGGGCCAGCAGGCGGCCCATAATCATGGAGCGAGGATTCAGATAGCCGCGAGCCAGAAATTTGCCGCGAGCATCATGAATATCGGCAAGGTCCCCGGGTTCCACCTCCTTGGGCCAGTCTGCCACCTCGTTGCGATACACCCACAGGTGGCCCGCCAGGAGCTTGGTTTCTTTGCCCGAAAGGAGCCGGATACGATGGATTGGTTCCACGGCGGCACTCCAGGTGAGCTAAAATGCGTAGTCCAGGAGTTTGCCAGCGATATTATCGAGCGATTTCGCTGAGTATAGCAAAAATTACCCGTTGACACCGGGCTTGGATCAGGATAAACTCGATTATGAATTGATAACGGTTATCAGTCTCGTTATCTTGTCATCGGATTAATCTGCGGGCCTTGCGCCCCCACTAGCAAAGAGGTCGTTCGCATGTACATATGCCTTTGCAAAGGGATAACTGAGTCAGATGTGAAGGAGTGCGGCCGGGATGGTTTCATAACCCCGCAGGCGCTGGCCTGCCACTTGAAAATTGATGCAGATGATTGCTGCGGGCGGTGCCTGAAAAATCTTGACGAAATTGTCGCCTTGGCATGCAATGAACACACGGACGCCGCACACGAGCCCAAGAGTCGTCCTCATCTCCATCTCCGCCGGTAACCATCCTCTCCGGTCTTTAAGGGAGAAACCAACATGAAAGCTAAAGAAGGCATCATTGAGCTTCTGAACAAAATTTTGACCGCGGAGCTGACCGTCATCAACCAGTATTTCATTCATTCAAAGATGTGCGAGAACTGGGGCTATGAGCGACTTCACCACAAGGTGCGTGAACGGAGCATGGCGGAAATGAAAGAT
>VBON01000218.1 GCA_005877525.1 Nitrospirota bacterium | reverse complement strand
GGCAGACTCGCCGCCGCGGCTTGGAAGTGGTTCTCCATGGTCATCGGCTGAATCACCACTGCAGCGCATAACGCCACTGCCGGCTTCAAGAGTTCCTCTGGATTTGAATGGGTCACGGTCACATGGTGAAGAAAGCTTACCAAGGCCATAGGCAAGAAGAACGCCACCCCCCGGCCGTTATGATTGCAGCCCTTGCTGGCGAGCGCATATTCGCGCACAGGAGCGACAAAGGTCGACGCAAAACGTGGAAGGCATGCCATGGGATCGCCCGGTATTAAACGGGTGGGGCATGCGACAAACTGATCTTCGATCCACTCGCGAAGGGTTGCGGCGAAGGTGAGTTGCGTCTCGGGATCTAGCGCCGCAAAGGTCCTGGCTGTCAGCAACGCGACGTGAATCAGCGTTTCTCGTCGCTCGTTGTCTGCAAT
Organism: Nitrospirota bacterium; assembly: GCA_005877525.1. Classification (GTDB taxonomy): domain Bacteria; phylum Nitrospirota; class Nitrospiria; order Nitrospirales; family NS-4; genus NS-11. Next base: position 1,801 of record VBON01000218.1, on the reverse strand, counting down.
AGGGGGTGAAAACTCGATACGAATACAGGCCCGCGTGCGACCTGAGAAACCGATCGTGATCACACTGCTCACGCCTGTTCTGTGTCTCCTTTCAAGCTGCCGGGGAGATCTGGAACAGAGGCCGTATCACGGGAAGAAAAGCCTGCTGCATCGGGAACAGAGCCCGTCTTGGCGGGCTCGGGGTGGGCGGGTGCCGTGGGCAAAGGCGGCGTCTCGACGCCGCCGGGGTGGGCGGATGCCATGTCGCGAGACTGCAGCTCGTGTAACGCCGCCAGCCGTTGCATGTTTTCTTGCAGCTTGGGCAATTGATACTGACGATCATATTGCACCACACGCTCGAAAAGGTTGATGGCATCATCGATTCTACCCTGCTGTTCACGAACCCCGGCAAGCACATACATCGCTCCCGCCAGTCGTAAGTCATCCCCTAACCGCTGAGCGATTTCTAAGCTCGTTTGCACGCAGGAAACGGCCTCATCCCACATCTGTCGCGTCGCATAGGTCCGCGCCATCATGCGATACACATCCGCGACACCCGGTTGATTGCCGATCCGACGCATCAATTGCAAGGAGCGTTCGTATTCCCGAAGGGCATCGTCGAATGCCCCCGTCTCGCGTGCGACCAAACCAAGGTCTGAATGGAGGATTGCCAGCGCGGCGTCATCGTGCAGCCGATCCAGAATATCCCGCGCCTCCAGATAGTAGGCACGAGCGCGATCCCATTCCCCCACATCCGCGCGGAGATTACCTAAGTTCACGAGGGTCGCGCCGATGCCGCCTTCGTCGCCGAGGCGTTTCTGTAGCGAGAGGACTTCCCGATAGTACGTATCCGCCTGCTCTCGTTGTCCGCTGACGGCGCAGATATTTCCAAGGTTGCCGAGCGTAGCGATCAGCTCGGCAGCATCGGCTGCCTTTCGGTCGTACTCTAAGGCCTTCTGGTAACAGGAAAATGCTTCGGCATACCGGCCTCGGCCAAAGTAAGCATTGCCAATTCGATTCAGCCGACCGGATGGGGATGGGGCCATGGCGCCCGTATACCAGATTTAGCGGCCTCAGGCAAGCGCTAAGTCAATATATAGTGGAGAAACCTAGTTTGGAGGACATTCATAGATAGCAAGGGGATGATTTACCCCTCGATCGCTCGCCGAACGGCTTCTTTACCCTCTGTAAGAATTGAGGCGCCATCGCCAACGAGCACCATATCAAAATTGTACTTGAGGAGACGCCTCAGACCCTCCTTCGCTTTTCCGATATCAGGGAGTTTTTCTGGCGCTAAGAGGTTCAGATGATTTGGAGGTTTTCCGATGAGGGCGTCCCCGACAATCAGAATGCCCTTCCCCCGCTCCAGAAAGAGCGCCGATTCCCCCGGCGATTTCATTCCTTCGAGATGAATAACCCACAGGCCGCCGGGCAGCAGCTCGCCGTCCTCGTATGTCTTGTCGGAAGTGATGTCCATCTGCACCGCATCGGCAGCCGGGACATAGACTTTCGCGTGAAACTCCCGCCGGTACGCTTCGGTCTCACGCACATGGTCTCGATTTGTCAGCACGATATAATCCAATGGCGGTCCTTTGAGCACCGCCATCCGAGCCTCTGTGTCAAGCGGGGGGGGATCCACGAGAATGCGATGATCATTCAGCGTCAAGAGCAGGCCGTTAAAGTCGAGTTGTTTCTCCTCGGAGAAGAACGACCATTGCTGAATGCCGGGAGCGATCTGTTTCATTCGCATTACCTTACTAGGCTGTATTGAGCTCGGCAATCGCGCTTTTGACATCCCCTGTCACCTTTTGGAGAATCGTCT
>VBON01000217.1 GCA_005877525.1 Nitrospirota bacterium | reverse complement strand
CGTCAAGATAGAAGTTCTTAAGGCTTGGGATGGCGAACTGCTGGTTCTCCAGGAGCCCTCGCATGTTTCGATTCAGGTGGCATCCGTCTCCGAAAGTTTTGGAAACGGGGGTGAGTAGGTCCTGCCAGAATTTGACGGCACGGTCCGGGCTCCGTCCATGCTCTAAAAAGAGAAGGCGTCCGCCGGGCTTCAGGACACGATAGACTTCGCGGATCGCGGCGTCGGCATTGGAGACGCTGCACAAGGTCATGGTGCTCACCACCGTGTCGAAAGTGTTGTCCGGCATCGGCAATGTTTCCGCGGTCACCATCCAGGTATCGACGAAACGCGGGGAGGCCTGAATGCGTTTTTGGGCGCGGGCTCTCATGCCGGGGTTCGGATCCGCCGTGGTAAGCTTTCTGACACCGGGTGGGTAAAATGCAAGATTGACCCCCGTGCCAAAGCCGATTTCGAGCACCTCGCCTTTGACTTCCGATAAGACTTCTCGACGAAGCCGGTTCAAGGCCTCGCGATCCATGGCCCAATCCATGATCCGTGGGAAGATGACGTGAGAGTAGAAGCCCATTATGGAGCTGTCAGCAATGATAGTAGGATACCTGCGGCCATAACAATTACGTATGTTAACGTAGTCATGGCTCCGGATTCTACTCTAGTCCGACGCTTATAGCCACAGCGGGGGCATTGCCCGCGCTCGATTTTGTCACGTTTTCGGGAGACGGGATCTTTCCAGGGAAGAACAGGCTGGTGTTGGCTTAGATTGTCAGAAGGAGTCTGTCAGCGCGACGCGATGGCCAATCGCTGTTCGAAGGACGCCAGATTTTTCAGAAGCGAAGGCCCGCGGGGATCGTCTTTGACAGATGCGAGGTTGGTCTTGATCACCGCGATAGCCGCGTGGCCTGCGGCTTGCGCCAGCAACGCCCCAACCTTCAGGTCCGTGGCCAGGTGCTCCGACGCCGATGGAATAAACTGCCGCAGAGCCTCCATCCCCTCCACGGACCATTCCAGGATAGCCAGAGGCACTGCAATGGCTGCATCCATAGCCTGCTGAATCGCTGCCGGCCGATCCGGATCGAGTTTCGAGCGCTTGTACGCCTCCAATAGACCAGCATAGGCCTGGGCGTCTTCACGCACCGCGGCATGGAGGTTATCGCGCAACCGAGCAAAACCCTTGCGCGTTTCCTGGATAGCCTCCTTCTTTGGTGCTTGAGCCTCATCATGAAGCAAAACCTCCGACACCATCACCCCCAGCGACACGGCGCAGGCGGCCGCCGTCGCCGCGACGCTGGCCCCTCCGGGGCCGGGCATGGGCGCGGAGACAGCTTCCAAAAATGGACTGATCATGGCGGACAGGTCCTGGGTCAAAGCCTGCATCATGCGGGCTTCGAGGACCTGTTCCGTCTCAAATTTTTCAAGCTGCAGGAAGTGGCCGGCAATCTGGGCCACCGCGTCTTCAGGAATCAGCCCGATCACCTCGCTGCTCTGCACCGCCACCCCGCGCTTGAGGCCTTCTGCCTTTACGGCTTCAAACGCGACATAGACCGGCGTCTCTTCATAGTTGGTCAAATTCATCGAGACCTGAACGATGCCGCGGCTCTTCAGGGAGATGCCGACGGCCTTCACTGACCGCAGCCCGCCGTCCGATTCCCGCACCGTTTGCGCGATGGCCTTCGCGATGTTTAAGTCCTGGCTCGCCAGGTTCACATTATAAGCAATGAGCGGCCGTCGCGCTCCCACAACAGTGGCTCCGGCGGTGCGATGCAGCTTAGCATCCCCGAAGTCCGGCGCCCACCTCGGATCCATCCGCATGCGCTCGGCCAAGCCCTCCAAGCCTTCCCGGCGAATGTCCTCTATTCGTCTGCGAAATGGCACCGATGCCGCGTGCTCATACAGGAACACCGGGATCCGCAGTTCATCGGCCAGGCGGCGGCCCACTTCACGGGCGATCTGCACGCAGTCTTGGATGGAGACCTTCCGAATCGGAACGAAAGGGATCACATCCGTCGCGCCGACCCGCGGATGTTCGCCTCGATGAGTGGTCAGATCAATGCGTTGAAGCGCTTCCCGGGCGGCAACGAAGGCCGCCTCGGCCACGGCTTCGGGCGTGCCGACGAACGTGATGACGGTGCGGTTGTGATCCGCGTCGCTTTGCTGGTCCAGCACGACGCATCCTGAAACGGAACGAATGGCGGCCACTAACGCCTCGACAGTCTCCGCCTTTCGACCTTCACTAAAATTGGGCACACACTCTACGATTCGATCCATCGATGCGCTCCTCCACCCCTGACCGTAGCGAGTCTCTGCGATGCGTGTCAAGGCACCGGCTACCTTCTCAAAGAGGCTTCCAGT
>VBON01000216.1 GCA_005877525.1 Nitrospirota bacterium | reverse complement strand
CCGACGGCAACTTTTCGGCCGCCTCTTTTAAGAGCGATACCGCTTTGAGATATGCATTCTTCTTATAATAGATCCACCCCAAGGTGTCGGCGATGTGCGGATCCTCGGCGCTTTGCTCGCGCGCCGTCTGGGCATAGGCCAGGGCGACGTCGATATTATCTCCGTGCTCCATCAGCATCCACGCGAGATTGTTGGCGGCCGGGGCGAACTTAGGATTCAGTGCCAGAACTTGCTCGTACTGGGCTTTGGCCTTGTCGTGTTGATTCTTTTGCTGATAGATCATTCCTAGCAACAGGTGGGCTTGAAGTACTTTCGGATTCTTAACGATGATGGCTTCGTATTCCTGGATCGCCTGGTCCAGCTTCCCGGTGACAAGATACAGCTGTGCGAGGTTCATGTAAGACGTAGGGATCGTGTTGTTCAACTCGATCGCCTTCTTGAATTCCGCTTCCGCTTTGTCCGGTTCCTTGCTGACGATGTACAGGCCGCCGAGCACATTGTGAATCATGGGATTATTAGGCGACAGTTCGAGTTGATGTGTGACCCGCTCGAGCGCCTCCGCAGGTTTTTGTTGCTTGAGTTTGATTTCAGCAATCTGGCTTAAGGGTTCAATCGCCTGAGGATTGAGTTTAAGGGCTTCTTCAAAGTACGCTAGCGCGGCAGTGTCGTTCTTCTCCATTCTGGCAAGAAGCCCCAGGCGGTAACGGCTGAGGGGATCCTGCGGCAGGGCCTTGGCTATGGCCTCGAAGACTTGCTTGGATTTCGCATTCTGGTCTTGGCGGGCGTAGATGTCGCCTAACAGCATCGCCGCCTTGAGATTACGCGGATTGAGACGCAGAGCGGCCTGCGCATGCTCCAGAGCGAGGTCCATGGAGCCTTCTAAGAAATGCACAGCGGCCAGGCCCGTGTGGCTCTCTGCGGAATTCGGAGCCAGTTTGACCGCCTCGCTCAGCTCCTGTCTGGCTCGGCCCAGATCGTTTTTACCGCCGTACGCGATGCCGAGAAAATGGTGCGCGCGCGCCGATTGGGGTTCGTCTTTTAGAACCCCTTGCAGTAATTCGATGGCCTCGTCCTGTTTGCCGCGGGCCAACTGCAGCCGTGCTTCAAAGTAGCGTCCCATCAAGTCTTTCTTGTTTTTGCCAAGAATCTTGTTGATCTTGGTGGCTGCGTCATCGAGTTTGCCGGTATCGAGATAATGTTCGATCAGTTTGTCTCGGGCCGGCGTGGATTCGGGGTTAAGCGAAACCGCCTTTTCGAAACTTGCCCCAGCTTTCTCCGTCTGCCCCATGAACGCGTACAGGTCTCCGAGGTAGATCTGCGCTTTCTCGTCCTTCGGTTTGGCTTCGGCCATCCTGAGATACACCGCTTCGGCCTGGTCCCATCTCTGCGTGAGCTGGTAAAATTGGGACAGCTTGACGTGCACGGCGTCATTTTGGGGGTTGATCTCCAGCGCGCGCTTGTAATCCGTTTCCGCCTCGTCCTTCTTTCCCGCCAGCAAATGAAGGTCTCCCAAGGTCCACTGCGCGTCAATTGAGCTGGGGTCGACTGTCACAGCTTTGCGCAGCGTCGCTTCCGCGGAGCTCATGTCTTTCTTCCGGGCGTAGGCCAGCCCCAGTTCGATGTAGATGCGAACGTTTTTGGGATCGGCCTCGATTGCTTTCTTCAGGTCGCTGATGCCCTGATCGTATTCCTTCTCGTTAAGCAGACTTTTGCCGCGTAGCACCAATCCTTCGCTGTCTTGCGGCGTCGCCGCCAGCACGATATCTGCATGCTCCCGGGCTTTCGCCGGCTGTTGGGCGATCAGATAGAGTTCTGCCAATTTCAACTGCGCGTCGCGGTTGCCGGGCGCCAGCTCCACGACACTCCTTAATTCACGAAAGGCTGCCTGAAGATCCTGAAGGGACTTCAGTTTGAGATACGTAAGGGCGAGGCGATAATGGCCGTCGGGATCTTTCGGATCGAGTTGCACCACATTTTTGAACTCCACCACAGCCTCGGGATACATCGCTTTTTCGTAGTAGGCGAGTCCCCGCTCGAGATGCTTGGCCTTTTTGGCCTCAGGCGACTGGGCACAAGCGATAAGAGACAGCACGCAGAGTAAAAAGGCCGCGGTCAGGGTACGAGCATTCATAAGATTCCTCCAAAAGACGACAGTTTGCCGATGTGGTTCTTTTGCCGGCCATTAACGCCTGAGGGGTCTGATGCAGTAACTCAGAAAATATACCACTCCAGAAACATGGGGACTATCCTACGTAAGTACGACAAACAGATTAAGTGTTATCACCAATGATGGTTCTAGGCATGCTATATGGCCCTCCGCCGCATCCTCATGGGGAAGAGATACCATGTATCCGGGTGATGTATGGTGCATTGTAGAGCGCGAGTGAGCTGTCTGTCAAAATTCTCGTTGAAGAGGAAGTGGGAATGGTTAACCCCAAGAATGAAGGCCTATCCGAGATGGCATGCCTGGGGTACATGGTGATCCCTCAGCCGATGGTTGAGGTTCGGTGCTCCGTGTGCGGAAATCAGTCTTATGAGGTCATTTGCACGCCGGCGCGGGTGAAAGCAGACCTCGAGTACCTGCGGCGGTTTCACCGACGCAGGCTGCGTCCTACTAAGAATGGTTCGCCTCCGCCATCTTCTCTCGCGGACAGAGCTAATTTTACTCAAGACTATTCCACCGCGATCGTTGCTTGCATGGTCTGCGGACTGGTCTATCGCAATCCCAGGCCTCCGGCCGGCGCCGTTAAGCAGGCATACGAGAAGGAGCATTACGGCCATGAACGCCTTTCAGCAATGTTTGACGCGCACGTTGAGCTCTATCG
>VBON01000215.1 GCA_005877525.1 Nitrospirota bacterium | reverse complement strand
GTGTTCCCAATCCTTGGCTTCGGTGCGCACCTGCAAGAGCTTAATGATTTCACTGCACAGTCCCTCAACCGCCGGCGGTAGCACGCCGTGTTGGGCTTTGCCCTCCTGCGGCTTGATCTTTCCGAATAACTCCCAGATGCGGCGATCGCTGTACAGCAATTGCATCGAGGAGGACAGCATCAGGATACCGGGACCCATCCGCTTGTCCGCAATGCTCTCCGCATCGCCGTAAAGATTTTCAACCATTACGGTTCCCATGAGAGTCCGAAGTGTAACAACGGGGAGCACCACGGACACAAGTAGGGAACTTCCCCTTAGGGTATTACTGTTCCCCTTCAGTGCTTGCAGCCGGCGCCGTGTTCGTGGGCGGGCGACGGAGGAGGGCCGTAGTCCGGGACCGCTGAGCCGGGAATCACAATCCGACCCTTTTCCTGTCGAGCCTGCTGCTGGAGGGCCGGAGCAATGTCCTCTTCGCCGGCCAGCACGATCCGTGGCTGGTCCGTGTCCTGGCTCTTGAGGTGCGCCGCAACGTCGGGATGGTCTGTAGAGAGGCACCCGATCAGTCCCGTGAGAAAGCGATTAGACTGAAGGCCTCCGCCGGAGAACTGGTTGATCAGGTTCAAGGTGAGATCGACCACCTGCTGTTCCTGGGCCAGGTACGCCTTGAACTCTTTATGCAAATATTGGGAAAACGCGGGCACAGCCGGCGCCGGGAAGTGGAGCGGGCTTAACAGCCGTCGAATGAACTCGAGTGCCGCGATGACCTCGCCGTCGAGGGCAGTGGTTTTGTTGTGAAAGTAGCTGAAGCAGATGACCTCAATGAGATTAAGCAGGCCGGCGGCTTGCTGCCCTCCGATCTCGAACACTTCACGGTAGGTTCGCCGTCGGTCCTGCCGAAACAGTTCTCCGACGCGCTGTCGCTGATAATCGGTGCCGGCCTCGAGATAAGGGCAGTCGGCGGGGCAGTTGATAGAAATCAACCGATGCTCGCCGCAGCAGACTGAACAGATCAGGCCACCCAGAGCCGGGCAGGTCCGTTTGCCCTTGCTGGTATGGCAGTACACGCATTTTACACTCGCCATGGTCTATCCAGGGTGACAGGGGCTCTCATTATTTACCGTCGCGTCCCAGGCCGTTAATCTCGGCCACATCTCCTGATAGATAGGGCACGAGGATGACATGGTGCTTGCGGTCGATAGCCAGCCCTGCGGGAGTCGTCAGGAATTCGGCGATGGTTTGAATGCGTAATTGCGGGCTGATCCGTATGATCTTGCCTTGTGAGAAATCCGACACGTACATATTCCCGTAAGCATCGAAATCAACTCCCATGAGGTTTCCGAAATGGGAATTGAATAGCGAATTGGAGAAGAGCACTTTGACAATGCCGCTCGCGGAAATCTCCAGAATCTTTCCGGTATTCCAGCTTACGGCGATCAGGACGCCGGTCGAAGGATGCACGGCGAGTCCATAGGGCCCTGCCAGTTCTTTAGTCTTGACCAGGACGACCGGGTGGCCTGCGTCCCTCAGATCGGCTTTGTAAATTGTGTCGGCGCCCGAATCGGCGATATAGAGGAGGCCGCGGCCGTCTGTTGCGAGCCCGGTGAGAAAGTCCACCGGAAATCCGCTCAAGTCCACGCCAGCCACCGGGCGGCCGGATGGCAGCTCAAACGCGCGCACCCTATTAATGTCGGAAACGTAGAGGGTCTTTCCCACAAGAGCAAGTCCCTTGGGGGAGTCGAGTGTCACGCCGTTTTGCCCCCCTTCAATAAACTTTAGCTGGACGACCTTACCGGCGCTATTCACCTTGCTGATGAAGCCATTATTATCGTGGTCATTGGGGCCGCCATTCTGATTTGAAATGTAGTAGGTATCGGTGGCGGCATCGACCAGAAAGCCGGCAGGATTCCGCAGACCGGTAATCTGCAGCGCGAAGGAGCTGGCAGCAGAAACAAGAACGGCAAGAACAGATGCGCACGCAATTCTGAGAAGACGCGGCAAGACGGGGTTTACGCTCCTATTCGCGGCCGAAGTATCAAAATCTACTCCGATTCTTGACTCCAAACAAGGGCCCTTGTTAATGTGCAAGCTCTGTGCGTCGAGACTTAAATTATTCAGTGTCCCATACAGAATTTCCTCCCCCTTTGTAAGGGGAGGCTAGGTGGGGTAGAGACTGTAGCTCAAGTAGTGATGCAGTGGACGACTACGGCTCTACCTCCCCTTCCCCTCCTTACAAAGGAGGGGACAGATCATTGCGGGGGTGCATGTGGCAGCTCAGTTAATTGATGGCAAGGCTCTTTCGCAGGGCGTTCGGGATAAGATCGCCCAGGAAGCGGCATCTCTCTTCGCCCGGAGCGGGATCAAACCGTGGCTCGCGGCAATACTTGTGGGAGACGATCCCGCCTCCCATCTCTACGTCAAGAACAAAGAGAAGGCCTGCGAAGCAGTCGGGATTTATGTCGCTGATCACAAGCTACCGACAAGTACAACGCAGGAGGAGCTCTTGACCTTGATCGACAAGGTCAACCGGGACCCCCAGATTCATGGCATCCTGGTGCAACTTCCTCTCCCCAAGCAGATTGACAGCAAGGTGGTGTTGAACGCCGTCTCGCCCGACAAAGATGCCGACGGTTTTCACCCGTATAACATCGGACGGCTTGTCGAGGGCAATCCGGTCTTCGAAGCGTGCACGCCGAAAGGCGTCATTAAGATGATCGAATCCACGGGGATCGGTATTGAAGGCAAGCGGGCGGTGGTTCTGGGCCGCAGCAACATCGTGGGAAAACCTGTGGCGCTGATGCTCCTGCATCGCAATGCGACCGTGACCGTCTGTCACTCGAAAACGAAAGATTTGCCCGCGGTCTGCCGGGAGGCTGAGATTTTGGTCGTGGCGATCGGAAAACCAAAATTCGTAACCGCCGATATGGT
>VBON01000224.1 GCA_005877525.1 Nitrospirota bacterium | reverse complement strand
ATTCTCTTGGATGTGGTCGGTCGCACGGCGGAACAGATCTTCATGCCCCTGACTGTCGGCGGCGGCATCCGAACGATCGACGATATCCGCGATCTTCTCAAGGCGGGCGCGGATAAGGTCAGCGTCAATACCGCGGCCGTCCAGCATCCGGAATTTGTCAAGCAGGCCGCCGAGCGGTTTGGCACGCAGTGCATTGTGGTGGCGATCGATGCGAAACGAGCGGGGGACGGATGGGAAGTGTTTACTCATGGGGGACGCAATGCCACCGGGATTGATGCCATCGATTGGGCGCGCACGATGGAGTCCTACGGGGCCGGAGAGATCCTGTTAACCAGCATGGATCGCGATGGCTCGAAAGCCGGCTACGATCTGGCGCTCACCCGCGCCGTTTCGGAGGCGATTGGGCTGCCGGTGATCGCGTCCGGAGGGGCGGGCAATCTGCAGCATCTGTACGAGGGGTTCACTGAGGGCAAGGCGGATGCGGTGCTTGCCGCCTCCATTTTTCACTACCGCGAATACACCATCGCGCAAGCCAAAGAATATCTGCGGGCGCGCGGCATTGCCGTGAGGATGCCCTAAATGGACCGGGCGGCCATCGACGCATTGAAGTTCGACGAACACGGCCTGATCCCGGCGGTGCTCCAAGACTGGCGGGACGGCACGGTGTTAATGGTCGCCTATATGAACCGGGACGCGGTGGAGAAGACCATCGAGACTGAGATCGTGCATTTCTGGAGCCGGTCGCGACAATCCTTGTGGGAGAAGGGCGCGACCTCTGGGAATCGACAGCATGTGCGAGAGATCTTCGCCGACTGCGATCAGGACACCTTGCTGATCACCGTGACACCGGACGGGCCTGCCTGCCATACGGGCGAGACGAGCTGTTTCTTTCATCGTCTGTCGGATCTGCCCGAAGCTTGCGAGGGCGCGGAAAAGACATCCGAGGCGCGAGGCGGCGTGCTGGAGCGGGTTTATGAGACGATCCTCCAGCGCAGGGGGCTTTCTGCTTCGGATTCCTACGTTGCGTCGCTCTTCAAGGCAGGGCAGGATACAATCCTCAAGAAAGTCACCGAGGAGGCAGGCGAAATGATTCTGGCCTCCAAAGGGCAGAAGCGAGAGGAGATCATTCATGAGGCGGCGGATCTCCTGTTCCATTTGCTCGTGACGTTGGGTTATCACGACATTTCTCCGCGCGAAATCCATCATGAACTGGCGCGGCGCTTCGGACAAAGCGGCCTCATTGAGAAGGCGTCCCGCCAATGAACGACTGCGTGTTTTGCAAGATTGGGTCGGGCCAGATTCCTTCTCGCATGGTCTTGCAGGATGAGGAGGTCTTCGCCTTTGAAGATCTAAATCCTCAGGCCCCTGTCCATGTCCTGGTGATTCCCAAGCGGCATGTGGCGGCGATGAATGAATTACAGGATTCGGCCTTGCTGGGACGACTTTTTCACGTTGCCAATCTCGTGGCGCAAAAGAAGGGTATCGCGGCATCCGGTTACCGGGTTGTGGCGAACACCGGCAAGGATGGCGGCCAGACTGTCTTTCATTTACATTTACACGTGCTTGGCGGCCGCCAGATGAACTGGCCGCCGGGGTAGAATGTTTTATCTAAGACTGATTTTGTTGACAGAACCGCCGACCGATTGCTAACATAATAGGTTCCCTGCAGTTGAAGAATGAACCGTCGGGCGCACGCGGAGCACTCGTGGATAAAGGGCTGATCCCGGAAGATGTAATCCAGCGAATCCGGGAACGCGCCGACATTGTGGAAGTTGTCGGCTCTCATCTCTCTCTCAGCAAGGCCGGCCAGAACTTTAAGGGACTCTGTCCGTTTCATTCCGAGAAGACGCCGTCCTTCACAGTGAGTCCCTCTCGGCAGGTGTTCCACTGTTTCGGGTGCGGCGAGGGCGGGAACGTCTTTAGCTTCCTCATGAAGATCGACGGCGCCACGTTTCCGGCGGCCGTGCGCACCCTCGGCGACAAGTACGGCATCGAAGTTGACCAGCCCGTCACTTCCCCGGCAGCCCGTCAGCGGACAGAAGCTCGGGAGCGCCTGTTTGCGTTAAACCGGGAGGCTGCCGAGTTTTTCCATCGCACCTTAGCCGATTCGGCGGGGCAAACGGCAATGACCTATTTGGAGAAGCGCGGGATGGCCTTCTCGACGATCGAGCGATTCAGCCTGGGCTATGCGCCCGCCGGCTGGGATCTCACGTTGAACGCGCTGACCAAGGCAGGCGCCAAGATCGAGGATCTTGCGTCGGCCGGATTGATCGTCGCCCGGGAGCAGGCAAGCCGTAAGGGGCAAGACGCGGCGGGCTACTACGACCGGTTCCGCGCCCGGGTGATGTTTCCGATTCGCGACCTTCAGAAACGGGTCATCGGGTTTGGGGGGCGGATTCTCGACGATGGACAGCCCAAATATCTCAACTCCCCGGAGACGCCGCTATTCAGCAAGAGCCGGACTCTCTATGGCCTCGACGTAGCACGCGAGGGGATCATTCAATCCGAGCAGATTGTGATCGTCGAAGGCTACTTTGACGCGATCGCCCTGCATCAAGCCGGCCTTTCCAATGTGGTGGCGACTCTCGGCACTGCCCTCACGTCAGAGCATATCGAGCTGATCCGTCGATTTACGCATCATGTGGTCTTGGTGTTCGACCCCGACGCCGCCGGCGTGCGCGCCGCTTTGCGGACCATGGATTTGTTCCTCGGCTCCGGCCTGACGGTTCAGGTAGTGAGTCTCCCTGCCGGGGAAGACCCCGACACCTTCGTGCGAGGGCAAGGCATGGATGCCTTTATGGCATTGATGCGTCAAGCGCCCTCTCTGCTTGAGTTCACGGTGCAGGGGAACCTCAAGACCGGACGGCAAGGTAGTGTCGAAGACCGCGTGCGGTGCGTCGAGGAGGTCCTGGTGCTGCTGCAAAAAATCAGCAATCCTGTAGAAAAGGCGGCCTCCATTCGGCACGTCGCGGATCAATTGGGGTTGGACGAGAAAGTACTGG
>VBON01000223.1 GCA_005877525.1 Nitrospirota bacterium | reverse complement strand
CTGCACGTGCTGGTGGTCCCAGGCGCGGAAATAGGACCGGCCGTCTTTGAGGCCGTCGAAGTCGTGGCCTTCCAATGCTTTGATAACTGCGCCGGTCTCCGTTGTCCCGGCTCGGCGCACCGCCTCCAGGATTTGCATCATCGCTGCATACCCTAGATAGCAGCGCGATGTCGGCGTGTGGTTGTACTTGTCGATCACGCCCTGGATGAAGCGCTTCGAGCTTTCCGTGTTGATCTTCGGATCCCAGATGAGACCCCAGACGCCAGCGTTGTTTGCATACCCAAGCGGTCGCCCGATCTGCTCGCCTCCGATCATGCCACCGACGCCGATCTTCTCCTTGGCCAGCTCCAGCTTTGCGTAGGCCTTCAGCGCGTTAATGAGATCCCAGCCGTAAAGATTCAGGATTACAGCGCTCGGTTTTGCACCTTTCGCCTCCGTAAGGGTAGCGGTGAAATCAGTCGTCCCGAAGGGTGTCGTGCTGTTGCCGACCACCTCGCCTCCCTCCGCTTTGAGCGCGTCGGTCATGGCTTGCAGGGCCGACTTGCCGTCCACGGTGTCGGCGGTGACCATGTACCATTGCTTCCCGAACACTTTGACGATGTGCGGGGTCACTGCTTGCGCCATCATCCGGGCGTTCGGCATGAACGCAAATGTATGGGAGCTACACCGGGATCCGGTCAGCTCCATGATGTGAGGACAGGTAGCCATGAACAATTTATTCTCTTGCGTTGCAAGTTCTGACACAGCGAGGGCCACATCACCATTGAAGGTGCCCATCAAAAAATCCACGCGGTCGTCCTTGATCAGCTTGGTCGCGGCCTTTATCCCAGTCTGAACGTTCGAGGCGTCGTCGGCCTCGATGATGCTGACCTGGCGGCCGAGCACCCCGCCGCGCTTGTTGTACAACTCCAGAGCCACCGTGGCCCCATGGACATCGTGAATCGAAGAGGTCTTGTAAGGGCTGGACAGCGGATCGATGATGCCGACCTTGATCGGCTCAGCGGCAGAGGCTGAACGGCTCCACCTGGTAATTCCGAACACCTGATCCGCGAGGTCACTGAAGGCGAGTGCGCCGCCGGCTGCGGCCGACAATTGGAGAAATCGTCTGCGTGATATCGTGCTCATGGCGGACAGCCTCCTGTGAAAGAACTTTGTTTCTGTCTATCAAAAAATGCGGGACGGATTTAGGAACAATATAATTGCGGAATGTTTAGCCGCCGCCAGCAAGATGAACCGCAATATCCATCGTTAGCCAAAGTGTGTCAAGCGCTTCCCGACGATAGGCTTGAGGTTTGCTGGTGGTGCCGAGCGGGACTTCTTTTGCACCCACCCACCCCGGACGCGCATTTTCACCCAACCACCCCAAGTCTGCCAAGACAGACTTTTCCTCCCGTCGGACGCGTCCCTTTCCTCATGGCGGAGCGCAGCGCGACTTGCTTGCGCCTCGCGGAGCGCGAGCACGTCCGGGTAATTCGGCGACAGGACCCGTCGGCTAGCTCTTTTCCTTGTCGCTTTGCAATTGCGGATGCTGAAGTCGCGGCGTATTGCCAAGCTCCCCCTAAATGGGAATAGATCATCACTTCACATGCTTCTATCGTCCTGTGGAAATAGAAGAGGGCATTTCACGGTTCCCAAAGAGGAGGCTCCTATGGTTTTTCGAATGCTCAAGATAGCGGTCGGTGCGGGTGCGATTGCCGCGCTGGCAGGTTGTATGCATTACCACACAGGCAAGTTGCCGTCAGAAGTCAAGGCAAAGGCCGACATTACCGGAACGGGTATCACGGGAAAAGCCTGGCTTGAGCAGGAGTACGAAGGGCGCGTCAGGATCAAGATGGAGGTTAAGGGCGATCCCACGAGCCAATTAACTCCAGGGCTCCATGCAGTGCATATCCACGCAGTTGGGGACTGCACTCCTCCCTTTACGACGGCTGGGGGCCACTATGACGGCAATATAGTTCTCGGCGAAAATGACACAGCCAACGTCACACCCGGATTAGAAAACCATCCTTACCATCTGGGGGATCTGCAAAATATGGAGGTTGATGCTAACCGCGTTGGCACGCTCTACACTATTACCAGCAGAGTCACCCTCACTCCTGGACTGACGACGCTTTTTGACACAGATGGTAGTGCCTTCATTATTCATGGATTGCCGGACCAGTATAAGGCGCAACCTCCCGTTGCGAATGCTCCTGGAGGTCCTAGAATTGCGTGCGGGGTGATTACCCTAGTTCCGTAACCAGCTAGGCATTTGCGAAGGTGATGCGAGGAGCCTCCCGATGGCCTCAAGCATCGCACGCAGTGCCGCGCCTTGCCGCTCCGCTTCGGTGAATGCTATAGTCGCGCCGTGGCGGCTGAGACGAAAGCCCTGCTGATTGCGCTCAATGCAGACGTTTCCGCTTGCGTGGCGACCATCAATCGGCTGACTCCCGAGCATCTCTGCTTTTTCGTCCCCGAAGCACTGCGGCCGCAAATTGAAACCAACGTTCAACCCAACCTGGTCAAGCTCCCCAAGAAGTGGGACTGGGTGGTGACCCCCGATCCCCACGGCTTTGGCGCTTCGTACAAAGCCTTGAACCAGCCCCTGACCGATTTGCTGAAGGTGTGGGGACTGAGCCCGGGCGAGTTGACGGTAGACCTCGGAAGCGCCACCCCGGCGATGGCAGCCGCCGTCGCGCTTGCGGCTCTTCAGCACTCCTCCCAGTTCCTGTCCTTAAAACCTGCCTTGCTCGCGGGCGACGGTCCCGTCGAGGAGCTGGTAATCGTCAACGGCACCGCTCATACCTGGCAGCAGGATAATCCCTGGACGGAAGCGGCAATGAGCGCCCGGCGGCACGGCGCCGATCTCTTCAATCGCGGCGCCTACCAGGGCGCAGCCGACGCCTTCCGGCACATCGAGGCGCGCGTGAGTGGAGGGCAAAAGCCGCTCTATCACGCCTTCGCCGACCTGGCCATTGCCTATAGTTGTTGGGACCGCTACCAATATAAA
>VBON01000011.1 GCA_005877525.1 Nitrospirota bacterium | reverse complement strand
CGGTGAACTGAAGGATCCCAAGCAAGATCTCTTCAACCTGTACCCCGAAGCGCCGCTGTGCCGAAATTGCAACGCCTGTACGGAGGCCTGTCCTCAAGGCATCGACGTGCGGGACGGCGTCTGGAAGGCGGTGTTTGGAGACTTCAAGTCAGTGTCAGAAATGTTTATGGATTGCGTAATGTGTGGGCTCTGTGTGCCGGTCTGTATCGCGGACATTGCGCCCAACCTTGTCGCGCTGTACGCCAGTCGCGCCCAAGGCGTGCACTTCAATGAGAAGCCGCCGAAGCTGCAATCCCGGATTGAGGAGATCGAACAGGGGCGTTACGCGAACGAGTGGGATAAGCTCCTCAAGATGGACGAGCCGCAACTGAAGGAAGTCTGCGCCGCCATAAAATAGCGCCCGCGGCTTCGGGGGGAAATGGACGCGTCTTGGCGCGTCCGTGGTGGGTGGGTGAGAAAGAGCGAGGTCTCGGCGGAGCAGCGTTAAAACTGATGCAGGTAGAAGCCCTCCAAGACCTGGTCCATAAGACACGCGAGGCTCGCCGTAAGCAGACGCTTCCGAAGTACCCGCCGCATGAGCGCGACACACTGATCCGAAAGTACCATCCCGATTTTCGGGAGAGCGCGTATCGGCCAATCAAATTCGGTCCGAATGCGGGAGACCTGACCGTTCGTGAACTCGCCTGCCTGCTGGAAGGCGACAGTCCGGTTCCGGCCAACCTCGACCTTACACCGGCGCATTCGGTGGACGTGCTGGTGATCGGGGGCGGGGGCGCCGGCTGCTCCGCGGCGCTCCATGCCTACGCGCGCGGCGCGCAGGTCCTGCTGGCCACCAAACTACGACTCGGCGACTCCAATACGGTCATGGCTCAGGGGGGCATGCAGGTCGCGATCGCCGACGAAGATTCTCCCGTCCAGCACTTTCTCGACACGCTCAAGGGCGGGCACATGAAGAACGACCATCAGCTCCTGAAGGTGATGGTGGAAGAAGGACCATCGATTGCCCGTTGGTTGCTGGGGCTGGGGGTCCTGTTCGACCGGGACTCCGATGGCAACTTGCATGTCAAGAAAGGCGGCGGGAGCTCCAAGCCCAGATTGTTGACCTGCTCGGACTATACGGGATTGGAGCTGATGCGGGTTCTGAAGGACGAGGTACTCAATCAGAAAATCCAATTGCTGGAGTTCAGCGCGGCGGTTGAACTGCTAAGCGACGGCAACGGCACGTGCACGGGCGCCGTGTTTCGGGATCTGGACAACAATCGGATGTTTACTGTGGCCGCCAAGGCCGTGATTCTGGCAACCGGCGGCATTGGGCGGCTGCACATCCAGGGCTTCCCCACGAGCAATCATTACGGCGCCACCGGCGATGGGCTGACGCTTGCGTACCGCCTGGGCGCAAAGCTGCTGCAGATCGACACGTTCCAGTATCATCCCACCGGTGCGGTCTATCCGGAGCAGCTCCTCGGCGCTCTGGTCACGGAAGGCATCCGTTCCGAAGGCGGCCAATTGGTTAACGGCAAAGGAGAGCGGTTCGTCAATGAACTCGACACGCGCGACGTCGTGTCATCCTCGATCATTCGAGAATGCGAGGAAGGTCGGGGGGTTCGGACAGCGACCGGGCATCTGGGAGTGTGGCTCGATACGCCGTTGCTCGATGTAGAACACGGCGCGGGAACACTAGAGAAGCATTTCCCGGCCATGGTACGCCAATACAAGCGCTATAAGCTGGATATTACAAAGGATCCGGTGTTGATCTATCCAACGTTGCATTACCAGAACGGCGGGGTCCAGATCGACGTCAACGGCGAATCGGGGATCAAGAACCTCTTTGTCGCCGGCGAAGCCTCAGGCGGCTTGCATGGCCGCAACCGTCTCATGGGCAACTCGCTCCTTGACTTGATGGTCTTCGGCAAACGTTCGGGGACGGAAGCTGCGTCCCGAGTGAGCTCAATGCCCCACGGCCGCCTCACGCTAGATCATCTCACGCGGTTCAGGGCTGAAGCCAAAAAGACCGGTGGAATGGGAGCTATCACCTCGCCGATGTTGTTTCCCGATTACACCAGAAGAGAAACCTGAGCCCCGACCGGGCGTCCACCGATTCGAAAGGGCCATCATGAACGTTCATGAGTTCCAGGCGAAGCAGTTGTTCGCGCAGTTCGGTATCGCTGTACCAAAAGGTAAAGAGGTCAAGAACGTCGGCGCGGCTGAGAAATGGGCCGCCAAGCTGGACACGCCGGTGTATGTCGTGAAGGCCCAGATACATGCGGGAGGCCGCGGGAAGGCGGGCGGCGTCAAGCTCACGAAGAATCGGGCCGAGGTGCCGGGCCTTGCCAAGGAGATCCTCGGCAAGACCCTGGTGACGCATCAGACCGGGCCGAAGGGTCGCAAGGTCCGACGCCTGCTGATTGAAGAAGGCGCGGCGATCGCGAAGGAGCTCTATCTGAGCCTGCTCGTGGATCGAGATTCCGGATGGCCGGTCTTCATCGCGAGCACCGAAGGCGGCATGGAAATCGAAGAAGTCGCGGCGCATTCTCCGGAGAAACTACTCAAGGAACTGATTGATCCGGCGGTCGGATTTCAAGGGTATAACGGCCGCAACCTGGCTTTCGGACTCGGGCTGCCGGCGATTGAGCCGGCCATTGTCAATCCGTTCATCGCAATGCTCGGTAATCTGTACCGGTTCTTCATGGAGAAGAACGCCACAATGGTGGAGATCAATCCGCTGGTCGTGACCCACGACAAGCGGCTGATCGCCCTCGATGGAAAGGTTTCCTTCGACGACAACAGCCTGTTCAAGCACGCGGACGTTCAGGCGTTTCGCGATCTGCACGAGGAAGAGCCGCTGGAGATCGAGGCCAGCAACAACAACCTGAACTATGTGAAGCTGGATGGCAACATCGGCTGCATGGTGAATGGCGCGGGTCTGGCGATGGCGACGATGGACGTGATCAAACTGGCGGGGAGCGAGCCGGCGAACTTTCTGGACGTCGGCGGCGGTGCGACCAAGGAGACAGTGGCGGCGGGCTTTCGCATTCTTCTCAAGGACAAGAAGGTGAAAGGCATCTTCATCAACATCTTCGGCGGGATCGTACGGTGCGAGCGGATCGCCCATGGTGTGATCGATGCGGCAAAGGAAGTGGGCATCAAGATTCCGGTCGTGGTGCGCCTGCAGGGCACCAATGCCGAGGAAGGCCGCAAACTGCTGGCGGAGTCGGGTCTGAACGTCGAGGTCGCGGCGGATTTGTGGGAGGCGGCGCAGAAGATTGTGGCGCTCACGGGGAAGAAGCGGAAGAAAAAGGAAGAGGCCGCTTGAGAAGAGCGGGTCCTGTCGCCGATCGGCCGTTGCTGTGCGGCGCTCCGCCAGGGGCAAGCAAGTCGCGGCGCGCATCACGGCCTGGATCGGCGCCACCCGCAAGAAAGATTCCCCGTCTCTTAGAGAAAAAGGGGAGGGTGAGGTGGAGATCCGCGATTCGCGACGCAGGACCGGCCAACACGCCGGATCTATTTGAGTGAGAAGGAGTCTATTGTGAGCATATTGGTGAATAAGGCGACGCGGGTGGTGGTGCAGGGGATTACGGGAAAGGAAGGCTCGTTCCATGCGACGCAGTGCAAGGCGTATGGCACGCAAGTGGTCGCGGGAGTGACGCCGGGCAAGGCCGGCCAGGAAGTCGAAGGGATCCCGGTGTTCAACACGGTCCGTGACGCGGTGAAGAAGACGCACTGTGATACCTCTTTGATCTTCGTGCCGCCGCCGTTCGCCGCGGATGCCATCCTGGAAGCTGCGGAGGCGGGCATTAAACTGATCATCTGTATCACTGAAGGCATCCCGGTGAACGACATGGTAAAAGTAAAGCGGGCGCTACTCGGCAAGGATGTCCGGCTGATCGGACCCAACTGTCCGGGTGTGATCACGGCCGACGAGTGTAAGATCGGCATCATGCCGGGGTTCATTCACAAGAAGGGTCGCGTCGGGGTAATCTCGCGCAGCGGCACATTGACCTACGAAGCCGTCAATCAACTGACAAACCTGGGGCTCGGTGAGACCACCTGTATCGGGATTGGCGGCGATCCCATCATCGGCACGGGCTATATCGAATTGCTGGCGATGTTTGAGATGGATCAGGAGACCGAAGCGGTTGTGATGATCGGCGAGATCGGCGGGGATGCCGAGGACCGGGCGGCGGCGTTCATCAAAGAGAACATACGCAAGCCAGTCGTCGGGTTCATCGCGGGCATCACGGCGCCTCCGGGGCGCCGGATGGGGCATGCGGGAGCGATCATCACAGGTGGCAAAGGGACCGCAACTGAAAAGATGAAGGTGTTGGAGGCCGCGGGGGTGCATGTCGTTCAGAACCCTGCGGAGATCGGCAAAACTGTGGAGAAGGCGCTCAACCCTCGGGGCGGCGTCTAGTTCCTGTCCATGCAGACTGTGAAATCAAAGAAACAACCCGAGCCTGGACCCCGGCCTATTCCCGACCCCGATCCCAATCCCAATGTGGAACCGGAAGAAGACGACGATGATGACGACGATGATCCTATTGAAGGCATCCCGGTCCCCGTCGATCCGCTGCCTGCCTAGGTGTGAACGCTAGGCCTCATCCCTCCGCTGTGATGCCGGATGGTTCCCGATTCTATGCCTTAAACTCAAGTTCGCCGACTTCCATGCCGAATAGAATAGATAGCAATGCCAGGCTGGACTTGGGGAGGGCTACGATGACGGGATTGAGCGATAAAGATCTGGGGAGCAAAGGGCCGAATTGGCTATGGAGCTTGCATTACGCCGTCGCGATCCTTCTGGCGCTTGTCTTAGGAACCATCCTGGGAAGTTTGTCGCTGTTTACGGAGACTTTTCTTCCGGGGACACGGTTGAGAGCCTCGGAGCTCGTCCAGTTCATGGGCTATGCGGGTGCCCTAGTTCTGTTGTGGCTCGTGGGCCAGCGCGCCGTGGTTGAATTGCGGAAACTCAAAAATCTCTTATTTCTGCGCCCAGTGATCATGCCGGCCATGACCTTGATCGTCCTCTTGATCGGCTACAAGGTCGTCCTGCTTGTCGCCGCTCCATTTCTCGACAGGAACGGTCAGAGCTTTTACAACTGGATCATGATGGCGGGCATTGTGAGTGTTTCCTTTTGGCTCATACTGGCCTGGCTCCGTCAATCGGCGCCGCTTCTGGAGACCATGGAGCAGGCTGGACGAACTGTCATTCCGGAGATTTCCTGTCCCCGTTGCAACGCGTTGGCCCTCAGCTTCAGTAGATTTTGCATGGAGTGCGGTGCGCGCCTGTCTCACCCCGCTGCGTAGACGACCTCAAAAAAAATGGGCTAAGGGACGACGTCCGGAATTCTGCAGCTTCTGATCTTCTGCCTTTCGGCTTTCGACCCGAGCTGCAACCTTCTCGGTTACACCGTTCCTTAGCCTTGCTCGCACCATGACATATGGATGGCGATCGGTCCATTCCTCTTGTGTAGCAGGAGAGAGATAAAAGTGGGAGTGGTCGATTCAGCCTTTGCTGGTCAACCGCATAAGCGCCAGATTCGCCTGCATGGCGAACAACTGAAACGACTTCCACATCGCATCGTCGATATCGTTGTCCTTGCGATCTGCCCAGATCAAGCCAATGACGCGATTCGACGTATGGAGCGGCGCGAGCGCAATACCGGTCGGCTGGATGGCATTCATGATGGCAGGCGGCATTAACGGCGAGAGAGGCTGCCCCGCGCTCAGCCGCAGGGGTAGCTTGGCCGCCATGCAATGGGCCAGGAGATTGGAGGACGGATTCGTCGAGACGCAGAAGAGGGGAAGAAGGGCCGGAATATCAGCGCCGACCCCCGAGCGCCCCTCCATGCTGGTGTGGCCGGGCGCCGTCAGCACTACGATTGCGTGATCAAAACCCACGGCGCGGTGTAGCCCCTCAAGCACGCAGGTCAGCACCGTATTCAGGTCAGGCGCGGTCATCACGTGCTGGGTGAGGTCCATGAGGATGCTGACGAGCAGATCCGACGAGCCGAGCGAGTCGGTAGGGGATGTGAGCGAGGGCTGATCGAGACTGGCTGCCAGCAGTGGTTCAACAATTTTGATGCAGGAATCGATCAGCGGATGCAGGACGTGGTCCGCGGGTATGGCCTCTGGCACCGCAGGCAGGAAAGAAGCAGGATCGAGTTCCAAGCTCTGCCCCAGGGTGCAGGCCTTCTGGAAACCTTGCACGATCAAGGATTCCAATGTCGCTGGCTTCAAACCGAAGGCGTGACTGGCTTTTCCCAACAGTTCATTCAGGCACGCGTTGGCGTCGGGAGGCTGTGCAAACAGAATGTTCGTAACCTCATTGGCGACGGCGGCGATGGCCTGCATGCGCTCCTGATCACTCCAGCTCCCGGCGCTCGCCCAGTTCGGCATCGGCCCGGCCAGCTCGGGCGGAAGGTCGTAGGCGGCGATGATGGCCATCCGGAATTCCTGCGAAGTGATGCCAAGGACCTGTTGATAGGCGGTATCCGCGAGCAGCCCATGGGCCCGCATCAATTTGTCGGTCTCACGGTATTCCTGCGGCATATAGTACGCGAGAGCAAAGTCTCCGATGTTTCGCAGGAGTGTATGCGTGAAGATCTGTTCCGCATGCGGAGCATGAAGACTCTCGCTCACGTTTTTGGCATGATGGGCGGCTACGAAGGCCTTAGCCAAGAGGCTGTTGAGATTGATTCCGTGTGGGAGGCGCTTTTGCGCGATCTCGGTGAATTCCGCGGCCACGGCGATGTCGCGCAAAGTGGTATAGCCGATCTGGATGATCGCTCGCGTGATGGTTGTGATGGGTTCGGGATTGTGCTTGTAGTAGGGACTGTTTGCGACGGCCAGCACTTTCGCCGTGAAGGGCTGGTCCTGGAGGATCGCCTGGGCGAGCTGGCCAATGTCGCTTTTCAGGGTGGAAGCCAGGGCGGCGATGCGCGAGACCGTCCTGCGTAGAACGGGGAGCGGCTGATCGCGGAGCTTTTTCTTGACTGTCGCGAGTAGAGTGGCTTTCGAGACCCTGGCTTCTGCGTGCGTTATCATCACCTTCTTATCGGTTTGAAAGGGGCAAAGATCAAGCCGCGAAGCAGCCTTGGAGAGGGCACCAGAACCGGTGGCATCTTCGACTCCGACCTCGACGCGTTCGTAGTTGCATTTTACGCCATGGTTCGAGTCAAATTGCGGTCAAGCCCAGAGGAGGAGTGAGATGAAAGAGAAGATCAAACGATACATGTGGACGGCCATCTTGGTTCTGACGACCGCAACCGGCAGTTTTGCTGACACGACGCTAATATGGCATGGCCATGCAGCCTTTGAAATTGTGACGCCGAACGGCGTCGTGCTGCTGATCGATCCATGGCTCAAGAATCCGATGAACCCCAAGGCGAAAGACAGCAAGGATCCGACGGGCGGGATCAAGAAGGCCGATTACATTCTAATCACGCACGGTCATTTTGATCATGTGGGCGAGGCGGTGGCGATTGCGAAGAAGACCGGTGCCCGCCTAATCACAAATTTCGAACTTGGCACGAATATGAAAAAACTGTTGGGCTATCCCAAGGACCAGATGGGATTCGATACCTTGATGAACATCGGCGGTGAGATTACGATCGCAAAGGGCGAGGTCGTGGTGGCCATGACGCCTGCTGTGCACTCCAGCGGCATGGGAAATCCGAATGCTAAAGAACAGGATCCCGAGGTGGTGTACGGCGGCACTCCATCGGGCTTTGTCCTGCAGATCAAGAATGGCCCGACGATTTACCATACGGGAGACACCGCATATTTTACCGACATGGAGTTGATTGGCGAGCAGTACCAACCGGATGTGGCGCTCGTGAATATCGGAGGGCACTTCGGGATGGAACCGGCGATGGCGGCGCGTGCCGCGACAGCCGTGCGGGCGAAGTTCGCCGTCCCCCATCACTACCGCACCTTTCCAGTCCTGACGCAGGATCCGAAATCCTTCAGCGAGGAAGTGGTTAAGAAAGGGATCGGGTACCTCTATATGGACCCGGGGTCTGCAATCAAGTTCGAGGGGAAGACGCTGAAGGCGGGTGAAGGGCCTTAACTACGTCCCCATCTCCCACGAGGCAAGGTACTTCTCCTGTTCCTTGGTGAGCTTGTCGATCTTCACGCCCATGCCGGCCAGCTTGAGCCGCGCGATCTCCTTGTCGATCACGGCCGGCACAGGATAGACCTGCTTCTTGAGCGACCTGCCGTGTTTCACCAGAAACTCTACGGACAGCGCCTGATTCGCGAAGCTCATGTCCATGACGCTCGAGGGATGGCCCTCGGCCATTGCGAGGTTTACGAGGCGTCCTTCGCCCAATAGGTTGATGCGGCGCCCGTTTGCAAGGACGAACTGCTCCACGCCCTCACGCACCATTTTCCGGCGGCGCGCCAGTTTCTCCAACGCCGGAATATCGATCTCGACATTGAAGTGGCCCGAGTTGCAGACGATGGCGCCGTCCTTCATGGCATTGAAATGCTCGGCGCGAATGACCTTCAGGTCTCCGGTCACCGTGATGAAGAAATCGCCGATCAGAGCGGCCTGCTCCATGGGCATTACCCGATAGCCGTCCATCAGAGCTTCGAGGGCTTTCAACGGATCGATCTCAGTGATCACGACATCGGCACCGAGCCCCTTGGCGCGGGTGGCGATGCCGCGTCCGCACCAGCCATACCCGGCGATCACGACGGTCGATCCAGTGATGAGACGGTTCGTGGCGCGAATGACCCCGTCGAGCGTACTTTGCCCCGTGCCGTAGCGATTGTCGAACATATGCTTGGTATCGGCGTCATTCACGGAGATGACGGGAAACTTGAGCACCCCCTTCTTGGCCATACTGCGTAAGCGGATCACGCCGGTTGTCGTCTCTTCGGTGCCGCCGATGATTTTATGGGTCGTGCGGCCGCTATGCAGCAGCGACACGAGATCCGCGCCGTCGTCCATAGTGATGGTCGGCTGATGTCCGAGCGCCGAGTGGATGTGTTTGTAATAGGTCTTGTTGTCCTCGCCCTTGATCGAAAAGGTGGGAATGTTATCGTCCGCCACCAACGATGCCGCGACATCGTCCTGGGTACTGAGCGGATTGGACGCACAGAGGCGCACGTCGGCGCCGCCCGCCTGCAGAGTCTGCATTAAATTCGCGGTTTCGCTGGTGACATGGAGACAGGCCGCAATGCGAATACCTCGCAGCGGCCGTTCCTTCGCGAATCGTTTGCGGACGAGCCGCAGGACCGGCATGCTGGTTTCAGCCCACTCGATCCGCATATATCCGTGCTTGGCCAGTCCTAGATCTTTGACATCGTAATCCACAGTTCCTCCTGGGTCGTGCAATGGTGCCATGTTGGCAGTAAAAGGGGGACAGTTCTGGGTGAACTCGTCCCCCATTCATATGGGACAGACTGTTAATCTGTCCCTGGATAGTTTACAGGCCGGCTTCTTTTTTGAGGAGTCGAGCCTTGTCTGTGCGCTCCCATGTGAATCCCGGCTCGTTCCGCCCGAAGTGGCCGTACGCGGCGGTTGCCTTGTAAATCGGCCGCAGCAGCTTCAGATGATCGATGATGCCGCGTGGCGTCATCGGGAAGTGCCGACGGACCAACTTGTCGATAATATCGATATCCACATTCTCCGTGTCCTTGGTGTTGATGAGAATGGACACCGGCTCCGGAATACCGATCGCATAGGCCAGCTGGATCTCGCACTTGTCGGCCAGGCCGGCGGCAACGATGTTCTTCGCGATGTAACGTGCCATGTAGGACGCCGAGCGGTCCACCTTGCTGGGATCTTTTCCGGAGAAGGCCCCGCCGCCGTGGCTTCCCACGCCGCCGTACGTATCCACGATAATCTTTCGCCCGGTCAGGCCGGTGTCGCCCATGGGTCCGCCGATCACGAAGCGGCCGGTAGGGTTGATGTAGTACTTCACGCTCATCGCATCAAAGATCTTGGCCGGCATGACCGGCTTGATCACCTTCTCGATCACTTCCTGTTCGATCTTCTTCATGGTCACGTCCGGGCTGTGCTGGGTGGACACGACGATCGTGTCCACGCGCACCGGCTTCCCGTCGCGATATTCGATGGTCACCTGGGATTTGCCGTCTGGTCGAACCCACGGGAGAATCCCTTTTTTCCTCACTTCCGCGAGACGCCGGGTCAGGCGGTGCGCCAGGACGATCGGCATGGGCATGAGCTCTGGCGTCTCGTTCGAGGCGTAGCCGAACATCAGGCCCTGATCGCCGGCGCCTCCGGAATCCACACCCATCGCGATATCGCCGGACTGCTGATGGATCGAAGTCAGCACCGAGCAGGTGCAGTAGTCGAAGCCCCAGGTCGCATCGCAGTAGCCCACCTCTTTGATAGTGTCGCGAATGATATCGGGGATTTCGACGTACGCTTTGGTGCTGATTTCGCCGGCCACGAATGCGATCCCAGTGGTCAGAATCGTCTCGCACGCAACGCGCGAGTGCTTATCTTTTGCAATCAGCGCGTCAAGAATTCCGTCCGAAATCTGGTCGGCAATCTTGTCAGGATGTCCTTCCGTAACGGATTCCGAAGTGAACAGAAAATTGTTATGACTCATGGGTTGGTCCTCATGCCGAGTGGTGTCTGTATCTGTCCTGGAGAGCGCCTCAGGTTAGCGAGATAACCCCTCGGTTGTCAATGGTAATTTCCTGTATGAAAGGGTTAGAGACCCCGCAATCGTCTTGACAGTGCAAGTCTGCGCCTTGTAGGATGAACGGGGCTTCTACGATCTGCAAAAGGGGTGTCATGACCGAACACGCGGAGGCTTCGAAGCCCTTCAGTTTCAAGGAGTTCGGCGACGCCTTCGTCGAGTTCTTTAGCTCTCTCAAACTCGCCATCCTTTTGATGATCACCTTGGCCATCCTGTCCACAGTCGGCACGGTGATCCAACAGGGGGAACAAGCCGATGTCTACATC
>VBON01000214.1 GCA_005877525.1 Nitrospirota bacterium | reverse complement strand
GAAGCTCTATTCCTTCTTGACGAATTCGAACTGTAAAGGAGGCCAGACGTATTTTTTCGAGGGCGAGTGTCTCTGAAAGTCGAATCAGACGAGAAATCAAGTACTTAGGGATTTATCCCCGAACCACGTAATACTAAAGTCGTGTAAATTTTTCCTCCATGTACTTCCGAGGTGAAACATACTTTCGAGGTTGAAGCGAGCTGTTTACCGGTCCGGGCCGGATTCATGGCTATCGGAATTAGCGGAACTGGCACCGCGCTGTGAAACATGGTGCAACATTATTGTTCGAGCAATTTCTTCAGTGTCTTCTCGCCCTGCCGAAGGATGTCCTCGCCGCTCTGACCTTTTAATACCTCACCGAGAATCTCTGTGACCTGTTCCTGGACCTTCCTTCCGAGCGCCCTCGTGTCCAACGCATATTGCGGAACCTGCGTGGTACCGGTGATGACCATCGGGACCGCGAGGCGGCCTTGTGTCATCATGGCCTTCGCAACCGGAGAAGACCCGACGATGCTTTGGGTGAGCGCCTCGGAGAGGGTGACGGAGAGCTTCAAATCGAGAGTTTTATCAAAACCGATCGTGCCGTTGCCCGCAACGTCGAAGTCCGGGCTGTTGCCGATCAGGTGCTTGATGAGGACCACCCCATGCCGAATGATGAGATCGGATTCAATGACAGAAAAGACAGTCTCATTCCCCAAATCCTTGGTGATACCGATCGCGTTCAGTAATGCGGTCGCCTCCTTCAACAGATTAATGCCCTCCAGCTTTCCATCCTTGATGAAGAGGCGGCCCGTCCCCTCCAGCTGTGCTGTGAATTCGGGCAGGGCCAAGCCTTTTCCATGCATTTCCAGTTCGGCAGATCCCGTGCCCCTGACCGACACCCTGCCAGTCCCCACGGCTTCCAGCAGCGACCCCAGTTGGAGCCCCTCTATGGCGACCTTGGCAGTAAAGGGTACGGGCGCCGCGCCCATTCGGACCTCTCCGTCTCCCTTGATCTGGCCGCCGAAAAGATCCGCAGAAAAATTCTGCAGCCGGGCATACGACTCTTTCAGTTCAACCAGTGCGACCAGATTCGTGCCCTCGATGGGCCTTGTCAGGGAAAGCCCGAAAGGCAACTCCGTCGTCGTGATAACCGGGGCAGTCAGTTTCAATTTCATCTTTCCGCCGATAACGCTTCCACCGACGGTGATAATATCCTTGCCCAGTGGAATCAGGAGATCGAGCGCTCCGATATTCACCGAGGCATCCTTGACCTCACCTATCATATGAAGGTCTTTAAACTGCAGCGGGTTGGACAGTGAAGGAAGGAAGGGCAGGTCGGTCGTCGTGATTTTAGGAGAAGAGACGGTGAAGAGCACATTTCCGCCGACCGCATTCCCTTTGATGTCGGCAAAAGCCTTGCCTAGCAGGACATCAAAGGCGAATACCCCGATATCGAGATTTTCCTGAAGCGGCCCGAGCGTACCGTCGACCTTCACAGGCAGGTTCCAGGGCTGGAGAGTCCCGCTGATGTGAATCACTGGAGTAAGCCCCAAGCCGACGCCTTGAAGCAGAACCCGAACCTTGTCCAGGGAGTATTCGGCTGGTTTAGCGGATGACCGGTCGCGGTAATCCACCTGACCATCACTTACTGCCAGCCGATCCACCGCCAGCAAGGACCACATCTGAAGCTGCTCACTCCCCGGAGAGGGCACCGGGGATTTCCCCGGCTGCGGAGAAGTTTTCTTTCCTAACGTAGAGACATTCAGAAGGCCCAGAGAATTTTTAATGACCGTGATTGCCGGGTCCCGCACTATGATCTCGTCGATCTCTACCCGGCCGCTTAACAAGGGCCGCAGCTTCACCCCAAGATCGAGCGACCCGAGCCTGGCAAAGGGACCTGTACTGAAGAGCGGATCATCCATGATCGTGAATCCGCTGATATGTACTCCTATCCGCGGAAGGAGAGTGAGACGAAGATCTTTCACTGTCACCTTGCGGTTTAAGGACTCCTCGATGATGGGCAGATAACGCGCTTGATAGGCATTCAAATCTATGAAGAACGGCAAAAGGATGACGATCAGAAGCAGCAGGACAAGGGCGCCGAGTAGGACAAAAACCTTTTTCATCCTCCCAATATAATTAGAGGCGACATAAGCCGTCAAAATGTATTACGAGACGACGCTCCCAAGGCCTTCCTATAAAGAGGGGGTATAGTGGAGAAAAACAACGTAGGAGTAGAATACGATCGAATCCCTCATCCAAACAAAGGAGCGGCGCATGCAAAGACTGGGAGTAGGGGTGCTGGTTCTGGGATTTCTGGTGGGGACTGCTTCCGCTGCTGTGAGCGCAGAACAAGATAAGCCTGAAAAAGAG
>VBON01000213.1 GCA_005877525.1 Nitrospirota bacterium | reverse complement strand
GTTGATTTAGGTCGACGTTCGACAGTCAGCCGGGCAACGACTCCGCCTTGGCGCGATCAGTGCGTATCCAGGCCACCGTCAACTCCCAGGCGAGGGAGAGAATGATCGGCCCGATAAAGAGACCGACAATTCCATGCGCGAGCGTTCCTCCGATCACCCCGACGAAGATCACGAGTGTCGGGGTCGTCAGGCCGCGCCCCATGACGAGCGGTTTCAAGATGTTGTCGAGTACGCCGACAAAGCCCAGGAACAGCGTCAACAGGAGCGCGGTCGTGAAATCCTTGTCTGTCCAGATCCAAATGATCACGGGAAACAGGACGATTGCCGCGCCGATCTGCACGATTGTCAGGATCATAACTGCAAAGGCCAACAGGCCGGCGCTGGGAACTCCCGCCAACTTGAACCCGATACCCGCCAGCAAGGATTGAATGATTGCGACGCCGATGACACCCTGGGATACCGCGCGGATAGTCGCCCCTCCCAACTCCAGGAAATGTTCGCTCTGCTCGGGCACAACGCGATAGAGAAAGCCCCTGCCTGCCTCTACAAGCTGCGAGCCGTAAGGAAAGAGAAACCCGGCCAGCGCCACAGACAGGAGAAACTTGAGCGTACCCACGCCGGCATTGCCCGCAAGCGCCAGCAAAGTGCCCGCCAACGGCTTCAGATAAGGAGCCACCTCGCGCAAGGCCGCTCGAATGTTGCTGGATGCTTGAGTCCAGAGTTCGTAAAGCTGCGGACCGATGAGCGGCCAATTCTTGACGCCCTCCGGCGGAGATGGAACCACCAGGCTACCGGCACCCAAATTTCCGGCGAACTCCTTCACCCCATCCAGGGCACTCAAGCCAAGCCAGGTCGCCGGCCCGATGACGATCGCGAGATTGATGAGGGTGAGAATTGCCGCCGCGAGCCTCGGGCGACCACCGAGAAGCCGGGAAAGAAGATCAAAGACGGGATAGAGCGCGACGGCAAGTACGATGCTCCAGGCCAGGATCGGCACAAAGGGACGGATCAGAATGAACGTCCAGTAGACCAGGAAAGCGAGCAATCCGAGCCGGATCGCAAGCTGGATGACGTCCTCTCCGGACAGGAGCTGGCGAAGGGTTTTCAAGGACGCGCCTCATCTGAGAGCGGGCATGCTGTCGCCAAGCTACCGGCCGCTCTCGCGCAATAGTCTTGATCCAGATCAAACGACAGCAGGCCGGCACGGGCCTCATCTGACGACCCGATCGATCCTGCTGCTCTTTTTTGCCGACCCATGAGGCACAATGTCCGAGGCTATCGACTACACCGCACGCGAGCTTCTCAGCGACGGCAGCCAGATCGAAATCCGCGCTCTCCGGCGGGAGGATGAGGCTGACATGCTCGCTGCGGTCGAAAAGACCAGCGCACAATCGCTGCAGCGCCGCTTCTTCGTCATGAAGCGCCACTTCTCGGACAAGGAGCGAGCCTTCTTCTTGGACGTCGATTTCAAAAATCATGTCGCGATTGTCGCGCTTACAGATGAAGCCGGCCGCAAGGTCATCGTCGGCGGCGGCCGGTACATTGTTTTCGAGCCGGGGCGGGCCGAGATGGCATTTGTCGTCATCGATACATGGCAGGGCGGCGGCGTAGGCTCGATCCTGATGCGTCATCTCATCAAGATCGCAAGCGACGCCGGATTGAAGGAGCTGACGGCAGAAATTTTACCCGAAAACGCCGCGATGATAAAAGTATTCAGAAAATTCGGCTTCAGCCCCGCCCTGCGCCGAGATCCCCAGACACTCCATCTGGTACGCAATCTCGCTTAGAAGCCACTTTCCACGCGGAAGTGATGGTGATTTCCGACTGCCCCCGCCTGATCACTTGAAACTGACTCCGAAAGCGCGCGGCGCGCCCGGAGCGCGCCGCGTGTTGAGATGTCGCGGAAGATACGGCGCTTGCTTCCACCTTCGGCACCCCGGTTCGGGTCTACCTCAGTCCCAAGAGCGAGCGCCGATAGCCGCTATCCCGGGCCTCATTCCTGCATGCGAAGCTGCCGGTATATCCCGACGCGTAGCGCCTCTGACTTTTCGGGTAATAGCGCGCTCTTCCGAAATCGAGCCAGACGATCGTGTCCTCGGGACAATGGCGTTGCGCTTGGGATTCATAGCGGAACGGCGTAAGAACTTGCGCCATCGCGCTCTGTGGCGCACATGAAATGAGGGCCAAAAACGTAGCGGAACAGCTGTAGAAGTACACTCGCATGTCGCGCCTGCTTTCGTTGACCCCAAACTGGCACACAGTGACGCCCTTTATCCCAATCTTGAGCATTCAATGCCGTTTACCGATGCGTGTAAGCGTTGGGCAGGAATAACTCTAGACGGCCGGGGTCAATCGTTCGCAGGTGCCACGTACTGTATGAAATACTCATGACGGCGGTGAAGGAACGGCCGCTTGGACGCCGGCCAAGGCCGCCTGCAACGCCGCTTCCTTGGTATGGTCGAGAGAAGTCTTGAGCACCGTACCACCTTCACCCTTGAGCCCCTCGAGCACTTTGTCTGCGGTGACCTTCCGCACCAGCACGAAGAGCGCGGCCGTTCCGGGCTGGATGGCAGCAGCGGTT
>VBON01000220.1 GCA_005877525.1 Nitrospirota bacterium | reverse complement strand
GCGGTCCGCAAGATGAAAGAGCGGATGAAGGGGCCGATTCTGTGCTTTGTCGGCCCTCCCGGTGTCGGCAAGACCTCGCTGGGAAAGTCCATCGCTCGAGCCTTAGGCCGGGAGTTCGTGAGGATCTCACTGGGCGGCGTCCGTGATGAGGCCGAGATCCGCGGCCACCGGCGCACCTACGTAGGCGCGTTGCCTGGGCGGATCATTCAGGGGATCAAGCAGGCCGGCTCCAACAATCCGGTATTCATGATGGACGAGGTGGACAAGGTCGGGATGGATTTTCGCGGGGACCCCTCCGCAGCGCTTCTCGAAGTGCTTGACCCCGAACAAAATGGCGCGTTCAGCGATCACTATCTGGGCGTACCATTCGATCTTTCGGACGTCATGTTCATCACGACGGCCAACCTCAAAGATCCCATTCTCTCCGCGCTCCGCGATCGGATGGAGGTCATCGAAATCCCGGGATATTCGCAGGAAGAAAAGCTCGGGATCGGCAGAAAATTCCTGATTCCCCGACAACTTGAGGAGCATGGGATCACCACCAAGCACATCAAGTTTACCGATCCGGCAATTGAGCGCATGATTGCTGAGTACACCCGTGAAGCAGGCGTGCGAAACCTGGAGCGCGAGATCGCCAACGTTATGCGGAAGGTCGTGAAGAAAATCGCCGAGGGCGAGGAAGGCCTCTACACGATCAGCCCAACCCTCATCCCGAAGTACCTGGGTGTTCCCAAGCACGAGAACGAAGGCGAAGAGAAGAAGGATTTGATTGGCGTCGCCAAAGGGCTGGCCTGGACGGAATGCGGCGGCGACATCATCCATATCGAAGCGACCCTGATGAAAGGCAAGGGTGTGCTCACGCTCACGGGACACCTCGGGGATGTCATGAAAGAATCGGCGCACGCCGCTCTCAGCTATATCCGGTCTCGCGCGCACCAGCTAAAGATCAATCCGGATTTTTTCGCACGGCATGATATTCATATTCACGTGCCCGCCGGCGCCATTCCGAAGGACGGCCCTTCTGCGGGAATTACCATGGCGACGGCGCTCGCCTCGGCCTTCACCAATACCCGGCTGCGCCATGATGTCGCCATGACCGGGGAGGTCACCCTGCGCGGGCGCGTCTTGCAGATCGGCGGGTTGAAGGAAAAGATTCTCGCGGCCAAGCGCGTGGGGATCTACACGGTGATTCTCCCTGAACGGAATCAGAAAGACTTAGCGGACATTCCCAAACACCTGTTGAAGGGGATGACCTTTGTGTTTGCGGATACAATGGAGGAGGTCCTGCGAGCGGCCCTTCGGAGTTCGGAGCCTGAGGAGAGCCGGGTTAAGCCGGTCAAACTCTTGAAATCAGCCAAGCTCCTAAAGCGGGTGCCGATGCGTCGTTCGGTGGCTGTTGTCGCCGGCACGCCTCGCTGATGCCCCACGACCGGGCAGCGTCGAAGCACCGGAAAGGTTTCGGCAGGGTAGGACAGGCGTCAGGCTAGGATGCCTCTACGTTTTATCACCGAGTTTGAGCTGATTCGGCGCCTGCAACAGACAATCCCGATTCTCCCCCGTCTGGCGTCCTCGATCCACACCGGCATCGGCGACGATGCCGCAATCGTCAAGCCACGCCCCGGCCACGTTTTATTGGCGAGCACCGATCTGTTGGCAGAGCTGGTGCACTTCGACTTTGCCTATATGACCTATCGCCAGGTCGGCTACCGGGCGGCCGTCGCAAATCTCAGCGATATGGCTGCCATGGGAGCAACGCCGCGGTATGCCCTCGTCGGAATCGCCCTTCCTCCGAAGACGACGGCAAGCGATGTTCAAAACCTCTACGGGGGTATTCGAGAGGCCTGTACCATGGCCGACACCGCCGTGATCGGCGGTGATACGTCTGCTTCTCGGGGGGCGCTGTTTGTGTGTCTCACGATTCTGGGCGAAGCCCAAGCACGGCACGTGCTGACGCGATCGGGAGCTCGCCGGGGCGACGTGTTATATGTGACGGGCAGTCTCGGTGACTCGCGCGCTGGCTGTGAGATTTTGCGCCGTCGCAAAACGGATCCACGCCCGATGCTGGCTCGTGACAGAGCCTACCTCCTGAAACGACATATCCGTCCCACCGCCCGATTGGCCGAAAGCCAAAAACTGGCGCACACCGGCCTCGCGAGCTCAGCCATCGATCTCTCTGATGGTTTGGCCGGCGATCTTCGGCACATTTGTGAAGCAAGTTCGCTCGGCGCAGTACTCGATCTACGGCGGCTGCCTGTATCTCGATCGCTCGCTGGTTACGCGCGTGCCCAAAGGCGAGATCCTTTGGAGTATGCCCTGATCGGCGGGGAAGACTACGAACTCCTATTCACGGTGCCCATGAAGAAGGTGTCGCAGGTTGAGGCCTTGATCCACCGAGGTCAACTATGCGCCACATCGATCGGACGAATGACTGCGGCGCACGAGGGCCTTCGCATCATCTCTCCAAGCGGCATAACCTCACCCCTTCGAACTCGCAGCTATGAGCATCACGTCCGTGCTAATGGCTGCCCGCCATGACCTGGTCGCGAATCAAAAGAACGGCGCAGCAGATCCTCCATCTGGGAGACTCTCCCCGCCGGACCGCACTGGCGTTTGCGATCGGAGTGTTCATCGCCTTTTCGCCCACGTATGGCCTGCATACGATCAGCGTGTTTCTCTGCGCCTGGGCGTTTCGGCTGAACGTCGTCGCCATGCTGGCCGGCTCCCTGGTCAACAACCCCTGGACCGTCCTGCCGATTCTCGGAAGCACCATGTGGGTGGGGCTCAAGCTCGTGCCGATCGGCGACCCACACACACTGGATTCGGTCCTTCATGACCTTGTCACACTAATTCAAACTGCGACAGTCCGAAACCATTTCAACGCTCCCATTCTCTGGCAACAATTCAAGCCCTACTTTATTTCCTTTGTTGTCGGGGCAACAGCCCTCGGAATTGTTTGCTCGCTGATAGCGTATCCGTTGGTCCTGTTCGGCATACGGCGGTATCATGAAACTCAGCGCCGGCTGAAAGCTGCTCTTGCGGCTTCCCTCCAAGACGAGAGAAAGTAACCTGCTTGCGCGTGCTGGGCTCGCGTGTTAGGATTCAGAAGTGTGAAAACTCCCCTCGCTCTCGGTAGATTACATTACGACGGCTTGGCGCTCATCGCCGACCCCATCCACGAATACATCACATTCACCGCGCCGTTCTCCGCATCCGCGGATGAGTCAGAAGCACCCAGTTCTCCGGAAACCACTGAAAAGGATTTGATTGATTCTCCGTGGATGCAGCGGCTCCGTTACATTTTTCAGTTGCAGAGCGCGCGCTGGGTCTACCCGTCCGCAGAGCACAGCCGTTTTGTGCATTCTCTGGGGGCGATGCATGTCGCCGGCCGATTCGCTCGGCATCTCTACCCCTTTTTGCAAAAAACGACGCAGGATGTTCCCTCGGCAAACTACATCGAAGAACTTCTGCGCGTCACGGCGCTCGTCCACGATATCGGTCATGGCCCGTTTTGCCATTTCTTTGATGAGAATGTTCTCGAGCAGTTCCACCAGACGCACGAGAAGCTGGGACAGCTCATCATCCGAGAATATCTGTCAAAAGTCATCCAGGGCATCCGCCGAAGTCCGTCAGGACCTTTCGACCGGGGCGAGGAATTGGATCCCGACCACGTCGCCCACCTGATCCTCAAGGATAAAACCAAGGATAGCTCACGGATGCCGCGTTGGTTGAACTTTCTTCAGCCGGTGATCTCGGGAAGTTATACCGGCGACAATCTTGACTACGTCTTGCGAGACTCTTACATGTGCGGGGTCGCGGTGGGTCCCGTGGACCTGACGCGGCTGATTCATTACACCATGATCAGCGACCGCGGATTCACCATCCATAAGACAGGCTTGCCGGCGCTCCAGATGTTCCTCAACACCCGTATGTACCTCTATTCGAACGTGTACTATCACCGCACGACGCGGGCGATCGATATCCATTTGCGCGAAATCTTCGGAGATACCATGAAATTGGTGTTTCCGGACGATCCATCCAAGAAGATGGACGAATACCTGACGCTTACAGACTGGTCTCTGCTCGAGCATGTCAGAGGCTGGGCTCAGTCCCAGCAGGCCGGCCGTCGCAGGCTCGGTCAGGAATGGGCGCATATTCTGAACCGTAATGTAAAATGGAAGATGGCCTACAACACGGTCCTGAGCGATAAAGATCGGCCGCGCGGCATGGACTTCCCAAGCCGGGAGCACTTTGAAAAACAGATCCAAAAGGCCTTGCCCGCGCACCTCGAGAAGCTGCCCTTCAAAGTCGATATGGCTCCCCAGGATCCGCGCCCCGATCCGAAAGACATAGGGCATTCACCGCTGTATGTATTCGACCCCGCGACGCAGGAAATCTCAACCGAGCCGCTGGCGGAATTTCTTGATCTTCTCCCCACGCGACTGATTCAGTTTCGAGTCTACGCGCAGAACCATACTGCGGATCGCGAACTCGCACAGGCGGCCTGCGCCGTGCTCAATAAGACCCCCTCCGGTAGCATCTCCACCAACGTCTGAAAGGCAAAGGGGACGGGCTCCTTAGGCTTGAAAGGTGCCCGCCCCTTTACAAAACCCGCGAGAGTATCTGCCTACGGCGACTCGATCGGCAGCTTGATCAGGGAAAAGGGATTGACCCGGGAGCCGTTCAGCCACGCCCCCCAATGCAGATGCGGGCCGGTGGCGCGGCCGGATTGTCCGACCGTCCCGATGATCTGGCCGCGAGCTACTCGGTCCCCCTCCTTGACCTTCGCCGA
>VBON01000219.1 GCA_005877525.1 Nitrospirota bacterium | reverse complement strand
CTGAGGCGAGGGCGGGCCGGATCACGAGTTACTTCATCGAGCCTGGCGATTTCGGATTCGAACGAGCCCGTCTGAAAGATCTGAGCGGCGGGAATATTCAAGAGAACGCACGCATCACCCGGGACATTCTCGAGGGACGCGAGGGCCCTCGTCAGCAGCTGGTTCTGCTCAACGCCGCCCCCGCGTTCGTGGCGAGCGGGAAGGCGGCGACGCTCCAGGAGGGGGTGGATCGGGGCCGCGCCGTCATTCGATCGGGAGCGGCAATGCAGAAGCTGGAGAGTCTCATCAAGTACACCAATCGGTAACCCGGTGATTCTCGATCGGATTCTCGAACATAAGAAGCAAGAGATCAAGGAGAAGAAGAAGGCGACCTATTTGGCGGACCTCAAGGCCAGGATCCGGGAGGCGCCGGCTCCGGTGGGGTTTTATGCGACGCTCGCGGGGCTGGAGGCACCACCCCCGGTCGGCCCGAGCCTCCCGGCGTTCTTCCTCCGAGGCGCCACTCCTCGATTGATTGCCGAAATCAAACAAGCTTCCCCGAGCAAAGGGATGCTTCGCGAGGACTTTGATCCGCTTGCCATCGCCCGAATCTATCAGGAGCACGGCACCTCGGCGCTTTCGGTTCTGACGGATCAACACTTCTTTCACGGCAGTCTCGACATTCTCAAAACGATTCGGGAATCGATTCCGCTCCCCGTCCTGAACAAGGAGTTCATGATAGACGAGCTCCAATTCTATGAGGCGCGGGCGTATTTTGCGGATGCGGTACTGCTCATCGTGGCCGCGCTGGACCGCGCGCAGCTCATCGATTACTATCACCTGGCTCGCCAGGAATTCGGCCTCGATGTCCTGATCGAAGTGCATCACGAACGCGAGCTGGATCTCGTGCTCGAGCGTCTCCCCGAGGCGCCGTTGATAGGGATCAACAACAGGGATTTGACGACCTTTGTCACCTCCTTGGACGTGACCTGCCGGCTGGCAAAACGCATCCCGGTCGACAAATTGATTGTGAGCGAGAGCGGAATTGCCACACGCGATGACGTACGTCGGGTCGCGGAAGCGGGCGTTCGAGCCATCCTCGTCGGGGAAGCGCTGATGACCGCGGGAGACATCGGGGCGAAAGTGAAAGAACTGATCGGATCGGCGGAGGCGGGGGCCTCGGACTGAGGTTATTTTCGTTTTTTGGCTTTCGTGAGTTTGGCCGCCGCCGGTGATGTTTTCGGGCCCAACGTGTGTTCGATATAGACAATCACATCGCCGACGGTTTGCAGCTTTTCTAGGTCCTCATCAGGGATGGAGAGATCAAAGGCCTCTTCAATCCTATACAACAATTCGATAATCGCGAGAGAATCAAGGCCCAGATCCTCCCGTAAGGACAGCGTCGCCCCTAATTTGCGTTGATCTTTATTTAAATAATCCCCTAAGGCCTCCATGACCTGGCTCGCCACGGCCGATTGCTGAGGCCGATGTACGGCCGTCCTCCTCACTGCCATTTCTTAAATACCAGCGCGGCATTATTGCTTCCGAAACCGAAGGCATTGAGCAACGCGACCTTCGCGCGCCGTTCCTGGACCTTCGCGGAGATTCCGGGAAGGGCGCAGTCCGAGTCGGGATGCTCATAATTAATTGTCGGATGGATCTTGCCGCTCTGAAGGGCTAAGACGGACGCGACCGCGCCGATCGCACCGGCCGCGCCGAGTGTATGGCCGATCAAGGACTTGGTCGCGTTTACGACGACGTGATTGGCGCGGCCTTTCAACAACCGTCGAATCCCTCTGACCTCCGCGGCATCACCGACCATTGTGGACGTCGCATGAGCGTTGATGTAATCGACCTGAGCGGGGGTGATCCCGGCATCGTCGAGAGCCAAGGCCATCGTCGTGGCCATGTCGGCCCCGTCCTCCCGGGGAATGACGACATGGAACGACTCGCTGGTGGCCCCGTAGCCGGCGACTTCGGCATAAATCCTCGCGCGGCGCTTTTTCGCATGGGACAGCGATTCTAAAATCAACGCCCCCGCGCCTTCTCCCATGACGAAGCCGTCCCGCAATTGATCAAAGGGTCGAGACGCGAGATTCGGCGTCTTGTTAAATTTTGTCGACAGCGCCCTAAGCGAGCAGAAACCGGCGAAGACTAAGGGGGTCAAGCTCGCGTCCGCACCGACGGCGATCACGACATCTGCCTGGCCGGCGCGAATGGTCGCGAGGGCTTGGCCGATCGCGTGCGCGCCGGATGAGCACGCCGTCGAAATCGTCAAATTGGGGCCTTTCGCGCCATGTTGAATCGCTAACAGGCCCGAGGCAGAGTTCAGGGTAATCGTGGGAATAAAGTTCGGATGCACTCTCTCGGGTCTCTGGGAGAGATAGAGCTTGGTGATCTCTCGTTCTCCCATCATCATCCCGCCCATTCCTGCCCCGACGATCACGCCGACGCGATGGGGTTCTTCGTGCTCCATGGCAAGCGAAGCATCCCGCAGCGCTTCCGTTGAGGCGACCATCGCGAATTGAGCATACCGATCTACACGTTCCGCCAAGCCGGCCTCGAGGAATTGTGCGACTTGAAAATCCCGCACTTGTCCCCCGATCTGACACCGATAGGCGTCCAAAGGAAAGCCCGCCCAGGGCCGAAGGGCCGTAATGCCCGACCGTCCTTCCAACGCGGCCTTCTCAAATTGGCTCACCCCGATCCCGATCGGGGATACCACCCCAAGCCCTGTAATTACTATGCGACGTTGCATTCAGTCCCTACACTTCAATTGCAGGTTTTACTCCACGGGCCCCCCACAGTCAACTTGAATTCACCATAGATGAACGCGTGCCTAAGATCGATTCAGGGTCCGTCATGGTCAGGCCATTGTCCGAAACCCGACGGATTCCAATAATGCCTGAATATCGATGTGTGCCATTAACCGGGAGCGCTCACGGTCCCAGGTCTGAGGCAGGCCGTGGCCGTACGGCAGCTCGCCGATAAGGCGAAGCCCGGTCCATCGCAGGATGGTGCGGATCGTGTCATGACGGTCTGCATTGTCTGCTGGAGCGGTCGGGCTGTTGAAGAGAACCCCGACTATGGGGATGTCCCTGCGTCTCAGGCATTCGACCGTTAACAGGGTATGGTTGATGCTG
>VBON01000010.1 GCA_005877525.1 Nitrospirota bacterium | reverse complement strand
AAATAGGGTAACATCACCTCAAGAACCCGCGGATCCATCGGCGTTGTAGAATGATTATCCATGAAGATTGGAAACTTCATCGTGGAGCTCCTTTTATCCTTTGAACGCCAGTGAATCGGTGCGCGTCGGTTGAATTGTGGTGCTGAAGGTCGTCATATCCTCGATCGACATACTCTCAAGGAGCGAGTAAATGCTATTTTGAATATTGCGTAGTGGAGTCCGGATATTGCAGCGCGCCATCTGGACACAATGGGAGTCCTCATTATGATAGCATTCAGTAATGCCGATATGGCCTTCGAGCGCTTGAATCACAGATAAGACGGAAATATCGCTCGCGGCCTTCGCCAAGAGGTATCCCCCCTTTGGTCCATTCTGGCTAATGACCAAGCCCTTTTTGCCCAATTTTTGAAGGACCTTGGCCAAAAGCTCCACCGGGATGCGGTATTCTTCGGCCATCTCCTTCGTATTGACGGCCAGAAGGGAATTTTTAGAGGCCATATATTGGACAGCCATGAGGGCATAGTCAGTTTTCTTGGAAAGCTTCAACATCGTGTTCTCTCGTATATCCGATGGTTCAGGTCGCCGACTAATAGCATCGGAGACCATCTCAGTCGGGTATAAGGTAGCATCTTATAAAACAGCTTGTCAAGAGAGATAAAATCGATTACATATCGGTATCTTAAGGAGAATGAAGGGATGACGGTTCGCGTTCGGTTTGCCCCGAGTCCTACAGGATATCTTCACATCGGGGGTATACGGACGGCCCTTTTCAACTGGTTATTCGCCAGACACGAGAACGGTGTGTTTATTCTCAGGATTGAGGATACTGACCGGGAACGCTCCACGCCGGAAGCCATTACCGCGATTCTCGATGGGATGAAATGGGTGGGGCTGGACTGGGATGAGGGTCCGGTATATCAGACCGAGCGGCTGCCCCTCTATACCGAACATGCTGAACGCCTTATTGGGCAGGGCAGGGCCTACTATTGTTATTGTTCGGAGGAAGAGCTCGACGTTCGCCGGAAGGAGGCGCTGGCGCGCAAGGAGCTTCCCAAATACGATCGCCGTTGCTTTGGAAGGACCGATCCGCCGCCTAAGGGTAGGCCCGCGGCAGTACGCTTCGTAACTCCGCAGACCGGGCACACGGTGGTAAAGGATTTGGTGAAAGGCCGCGTGGTGTTTGAGAACAGTCAACTTGATGACCTCGTCATCATGCGCTCGAACGGCATGCCGACCTATAACTTTGGAGCGGTGGTGGACGACGCGGCTATGGGCATCACGCATGTCATCCGGGGCGATGACCATCTCAACAATACGCCTCGCCAAATCCTTCTCTATGAAGCGCTGGGGTATCAACCTCCGTGTTTTGGGCATCTGTCCATGATTCTTGGTGTGGACAAAGTGAAGCTCTCCAAACGGCATGGCGCGACATCGGTCCTCGAATACCAGGAGGCAGGCTACTTGCCCGAAGCCTTAGTGAATTACTTGGTCCGATTAGGATGGTCGTTCGGCGATCAGGAAATTTTCTCGCTGAAGGAGATGGTGGACAAATTCACCCTCGATCATATCAATAAGTCGGCCGCTGCCTTTAACGGGGAGAAACTGATCTGGCTGAATAGCCACTATATCCGGCAGGCCGATCCGAAGCGCCTTGCGGACTTATTGGTGCCGATTCTGAAGAAGCAAACGCTGGTGGCTGAAGACGCTGTGTTGGATTCTGAGTGGCTCGAACGGCTGGTTACCGTGCTGCGGGATCGATCGAGAACTCTGTTGGAGATGGCCGAAAAAGCGGCCCCTTTTTTAGGGGCGGTCGTATCGATCGAACCGGGGGCGCAACAATTCCTCACGTCCCAAATCCAACCTGCCCTGACTCTGCTGTATTTCATTATCGAGCAGGCTTCCTTTGATCATGCCGACCTCGAGCGAGGATTTAAAGCAGTTCTCACGGACACGGGATTGACGATGAATCAACTCGCTCAGCCGGTACGAGCCGCGCTCACGGGGCGGACCATTAGTCCCGGAATATTCGATGTCATGCTGCTGTTAGGGCGAGAACGGACCCTCTTGCGGCTGCGAAAGGCCATTGACTTGATCGGTTGAGACAACGATAATATTTTGCCACAGGTTGGGGGATCGTCTAGTGGTAGGACGACAGACTCTGGATCTGACTCTGGATCTGTCTACCGAGGTTCGAATCCTCGTCCCCCAG
Source organism: Nitrospirota bacterium (assembly GCA_005877525.1). Taxonomy (GTDB): domain Bacteria; phylum Nitrospirota; class Nitrospiria; order Nitrospirales; family NS-4; genus NS-11. Next base: position 14,562 of record VBON01000010.1, on the reverse strand, counting down.
CCAACTTGCTTCGATAGCGGCTATCCAAACCGGGATCTAGTGCCCTTCTCTGACGAGATTCTTATTCCAGGCGGGAATTTCGACCACGATATCCATCGTACCGTTCGGCACGCACTGGCATCCTAGTCGCGACTGCAAGGAGATGTCGGGGGCTTCATCCAGTTGGTCGAGTTCGTCATCGGTGGCTGGGCTACACGATTCAAGACCCTGCTTGATCTTCACGTGGCAGGTCGAGCAGGCGCAGACGCCTCCGCAGACATGTTCTAACCCAATGTCCGCGCCCATCGCAATGTCGAGAACACTCCCGGGTTGGCCCGTCGGGCCATAAGGGATTTTCGCAGGGTCCACATCAATTACGATCGGTGAACTGCTCCCCAGGATAGTTAATTTGTAGGGCTTCTTCGGTAGCTCGAAGTTCGCCTGTTCGATGTACGGGTTTGTTCCGCCCAACGCAGTGCCCCCCTCGTGACGTGCTTACTCGACTGTTTGTTGTCTGTCGTAAGGGTATAATATCGATACATTCCTGCGCAACCCATCTTGTATTTTGGAGTCATTCCTTCAGTTGACAAGCTTCGCGTGCATCCGGTATGGTGGCGTCGGTTTTGCAGCTTCCCTGCATTCCCCATACGATCCGGTCCCATCGTCTAGCCTGGCCTAGGACGGTGCCCTCTCAAGGCATAAACACGGGTTCAAATCCCGTTGGGACCACCACCACTTACGCAGCTTTTAGATTTCTCGGTGCCTGAATAGTGCCCATTGAGCTTCCTTCCTGTCACTATTTCTCGCACGTCATTCGGGCGTGTTATTGGGAGTCGAGGATCCATTCTCGCTTCGGCGTCGGTTACTCTCAGCCAGGATGCCTTTTTGAAGTTTTGAAATAACGGCGGCTTTCTCGGTGATTTTCTGAATAGATAAGGCGCCGATCTGTTGTCGATAGTCATACAGCGCGTGAAGTACGTTGCAAATAGTCTGCTTTTTCTCTGTTGATAATGTGGCGACTTTCTCCACATGATTCCGCATTGCTGATGGCGAGTCCACGCCTCCATTGACAGTCAGCGTCCTCTCATAAGCAACAAGCTCATTCTCTTTCTGCTGCGTATCCATCGTAATCAATGGCTGAAGCGCCGCAAGATATGTGAACACATCGATCCCTGCGTCTGCTGCCTCACGACTAATGTCAATGTCAGGCGGCCAGACACCCCACGGCCGGCCGAGCAAATAAATCTTCCTGACCTCGTCCGTTGGGAGGCGTGCCTGTTGCCCTAAGAACCGATAGAAGCCGTGTACGGTCATTAACTCAAACCAAGGAGTCTCTCGCAGACACGGTATGTTTTACTCCAGATTTCGACCAAACCCTGAGAACCCTTTCTTGGATGTTGGGGAAGTCATGAGCAGTGGAGGCTAGTCATCGATCGCGCGCGAGGGAACATATGGATGCGCAAGGGAATAGTCGGCCTGCTCTAACGTTAGATTCATTTTATCATGTCCAGCCCCATGAGGAATCGTCTTTCTTACAGAAGACATGAAATCTTTCACTAATAGTACCTGTATTGCTCCAAAAGAGAGAAATAACTCCCACTTTTCCATGACAAGGGTTCATGATGTCTACTATGCGATTAAATTTTCACAGTTGGTCAGCCTGGGAAGAGACGGGTAGCAAAGGCTGTACGGTGGGCGCCGCAGCAACACAACTTGGTACAACCCGTGCGGTAATACTCAAGCTCCTGAAAGCAGGTCGGCTCGATGAGGTAAGAATATACGAAGGAGGCAAACACATCGCAACGTTGGTCAAGACCTAGATCCGGTTGGAGGTAAGCCGGTGCATCCGTGTACTCCGCTGTGGAAGATCAACGAGCCATTGCGTGAGTCATTCGCGGAGTTGCGTAAGCACCTGGCTTTGCAAGTTCGCGGGGGAAGGCTAGCAGCGAAAGCTAGCGAACGTTATTTCTCTTTCAGCGTTTCTAGCAGAAGGTTGAGTTTTTCTGAATCGATGGGCTTCACCATATAGCTGACGGCGCCATGAGTGAAACTTTCGTCTAGATCCCGTTCCGCTTCGGAGTTCGTTAGGATCACCACTCGCACGCCATTCTTGCTCAACTGGGGAGACATTTCTTCGAGCATCTCGAGGCCGCCTTTTTTCGGGAGACTGAGATCAAGCAAGATTAAGCGAGGAGCGGGGGCGTCCGCGTAAGCACCGTGGCGTTGCAGGAAAGAGACGGCTTCAGCGCCGTCTTTCGCCACGCTTAAATGATAAGGAAGCCTGGAGTCCTTAAAGACTTCTTTCACGAGACGTACATCGCCGGGATTATCTTCTATAAGCAGAACTTCTATCGGTTCTTGACTAGTATGCGCCATGGCGGCTTGACCCTCGCTTGTGGCTAGTGCTTTGCGAAAAGGTTGTGATGTCTCAAAAGGTTTGCAGCGCTATATAGTTCTTGTGTGCTTTGCAAGTCAATTAACCATTTAGAGGGGGTCAAATAGAGGTCAAAGAATATTCTCGATGATTTCATGGAGCATTAATGTAAAAAAATCTGGGTGTGTTGTTGGGAGAACTCGCGTTTTATACACCCAGCAATTGGACCAGAATTCCGGTACGAGTGGTTGTCTTTGTCTTCTCCATAATATGTTTGATGTGCTCTTTAATTGTTTGTTCTGTAATGCCCAGAGCATTGCCGATTTCTTTGTTCGTCCAACCCTTGAGAAGATGCTCCACGACAGTTCCCTCGCGTTCGGTCAAATGGAAGCGCTCTTTGCTTTGCTCAAGGACGGCGTGCTGTTGTCGTCCGATGACTTCGATCGTCACGAGCATCTGCGCTTCCCCAGGATGCTCCGGGTTCGGTAAACCGACTCCCGAGACGAGCATGGGACGTTGCAAGCCCATGAGAACCCGCTTAATGCGGAACTCTTCCCAGTCTTTGGAATGGGTCTTCAGTTGCAGCTGCTTTTTGACCTCGTTGCACACCTCGATTACGGAAGGAGGCAAGATGCCTCGGGAGCTTTTGTCGCCATGCTGATTAATCTCTGTACAAAGTTTCCACGCTGCCTGATCCTGATAGAGCAGTTTTAGCGATGAGGTGAACACCATGATGGCGGGGCCTTCGCGCTTCTGGGCGATCTGTTGAAGCTTGGCAGCAGCGCTTTTAGAGTCGTTTCTCAGCATTCCGACGCTTCGTTCGTGCGGGCGCATCTTCTGGATTCGATCAATCAGGTGACAGTGCGCTTGCACTACTTGTAGTACTCCTTGAGCAAAGAGTCAACCGAGACGCTAGACTGGTGGCACGAGGCAACCACATCTATTGTACACAGAGGATCTGTGGGTCCTGGTGGAAATCTAGAGACACAAATGGGAGAAAGGAAAAGGAGCTAGTAGCGGTACTGGCGACTACAAGCGGAGGACTTGGACCAAAATGCCGGTCCGCGTCGTGGTCTTAGTTTTTTCCATAATATGTTTAATGTGCTCTTTGACTGTTTGTTCGGTGACGCCCAATTCGTTCGCGATTTCCTTGTTAGTCCAGCCTTTTAACAAATTCTGAACAACGGCGACTTCCCGATCAGTGAGATGAAACATCTCCTTCGCTTGCTCAGTGACGGCTTCCTGGCGCCGACCGACTTCTTCCATGGTGATGAGTATTCTCGACTGTTGAATACTGGTTTTGTCGGGGAGGCCAACGCCCCTTAGCAGCACCGGCCGCTTTGGGTCACCGATAATGCGCTTTACGCGAAAATGCTCCCAATCCTTTGCGTCCGTACGGACTTGAAGCGTTTTCATGATTTCCGAGCAAAGTTCCGCTACGGCCGGAGGCAAGACACCGTTCGCCGCTTTCCCATTTTGCGCCTTGTTGATTTGGGCGCAAAGCTCCCACGTACGACGATCACGGTACATCAACTGCATCGATGAACTCAGGAGAAGGATACCGGGGCCCGCTCGTTTCTCAGCAATACTCTCTAGGTGATAGTCCGTTGAAGACTCACTAGGAGTCGGCGCCGGTTTCTTAGCCCGCATGATATATATTTCTCCCCGACTTCGATAACTAGCTATAAGCTATAAGTGATGATTTTCAGGAAATTTATTAAGGATTTGTATCATAGGCTTACCATATGAGGAGGTCAACCCCGCCTTCCGTACTACCTAGTATACAGGATCGGTATTGTTGGATACACAGTCTTCCTATAGGGTTACACGTTCGTCCCCATGGGTTTTCCTAGAAGGGGCGGCATAGTTTTGGTGCTGCACGGTCTTTATGACTTTTCAAAGAGATACAATAGACCGTTAAGGTAACTAAACGGCAAACTGACGAGCTTCCAGCTCGGTTCGACGGCCTTAGGAATAATTTCTACAAATCTTCACATCATGGATAAGCCTCTGCAAACCCTTCCAGAATTGAGACAGCACCCGGGGAGTGCCATGAGGCTTCCGCGCTATAGCACACGGTTGTTGATCCTCGGCACCGGCAAGCTGGCCAAAGAACTTGCCGAAGAACTGATTGCCAACAGAAAGCATACATACAGAGTCATTGGTTTTTTAGATCGAAATCCCGTGCGAGTGGGTGAGAGTTTCAATCCCAGCATAATTGGCGCCTACGACCAGCTCTTTGAGATCGTAGAGCGCTACCGCATCCAGACTATTGCGGTCTGTTTGGAGGATCGACGGGGGGAGATGCCGGTCGAGACACTACTGGATTTTAAGACATTAGGGCTCCAAGTGGTGGATGGGCATACTCTATACGAAGAAGTCACGGGGCGGATGTCTATCGATTTGGTAAGGCCAAGTGCCATGATTTTCTCGACAGGATTCCGTCGACGGAAAGTCTTAATGGGCCTCAAACGTCTTGTGGATTGCCTGGCATCAATTATAGGTCTGATTTTGCTGAGTCCATTTTGGAGCGCCGTAGCACTTTTGATCAGGCTCGACTCCCCAGGGCCTATTTTTTATAAACAGACTCGTATTGGCCGGATGGGCCTGCCCTATACGCTTTGGAAGTTTCGGTCGATGCGACTCGGTGCGGAGGAAAATGGTATTCAATGGGCCGCGGAAGATGATGCCCGTATTACCCGACTCGGTCGCTGGCTCCGAAAGTGGAGAATTGATGAGCTGCCGCAGCTCATCAACGTATTAAAAGGTGAAATGAGCTTAGTGGGACCACGCCCGGAGAGGCCGGTCTTTGTCAATGAACTTCGAGGCACGATCCCCTATTACGATTTGCGCCACACGGTGCGCCCAGGAATTACCGGATGGGCCCAGACAGGGTTTCGCTATGGGTCATCTATCGAAGATGCCCACGTCAAACTGCAATATGACTTGTATTACATCAAAAATCTCTCGTTATCGCTGGATAGTCGAATCTTTCTGCGAACAATACGTGTAGTGCTGGTGGGTGCGGGCGCACGCTGATCGGCCGCCTCTGCTTTACTGGTGTGGATGAAAAATGACACCCAAACATTTCTTGAGCTTTCATGTAGAAGAGCATTTTCACGTGCCGGCCTTCGATTCCCCCATGCGGCGGCGGCACTGGGACCGCTGTGAAAGTCGGGTAGAAAAGAATACCGACAAGATCCTGGATCTCTTGGCCGAAAGGCAGGTCAGGGCAACGTTCTTTGTTCTGGGATGGGTGGCGCAGCGGCACGGTGCCCTTATACGACGAATTGCCGGCGAAGGCCATGAGATTGCTTCGCACGGCTATGGGCATGAGCTTTTGAGCGCTCTGACGACTAAACAATTTCAAGAAGATGTTAGAAAGTCAAAGCAAATCTTGGAAGATCTCACCGGCGAATCCGTATGGGGTTATCGAGCACCCGGCTACTCGCTGACGGAAGAGACAAAGTGGGCGCTGCCTCTCTTGGTGGAAGAGGGGTATACCTATGATTCAAGTCTTTGCGTCGAGCCTGATCGCGGTTCCCGTGGTTCAGTGAGTTACCGTCTGGACTCGACTCAGGGACCTCTGTGGGAGATTCCCCTTCATGGCTTGAAGATGGCAGGTCTCAGCATGCTCACCCATGGATTTTCGATGAGGCTTCTCAGCTACCGCTTACTTCGAAAGCTGCTGAAGCGTGCCGAAACGGACCACAAATCGATCGTGGCGCATCTGCGCGCTTGGGAAGTTGATCCCACCCAACCACGCATGAGGGGTCGTTCTTGGGCCGTCTTTCAACAGTACCATAACCTCGACAAGGTTGAAGATCGATTGAGAGTCCTGCTTCGCGATTTCCAGTTCCGTCCGCTCCGAGAGGCCCTGCGCCATCTAGCCGTGCGTGAGGCGACTTTCGCAGTCGTTGAAGCTTCCCAGAAATAGAAACTATGGCACGCTTCTAGGGTTCATAGCCGGGGACTCTTCAGGGGATTCTCTTCGATACCGCTTCTGCCCGCGACTCTCGGGTACGGATAGTATCAAAGCCTCAATGATGAAGTGACTGAGCTTCACATTGTCATCAATTTCGGCTAATCTATACAACCTAGAGGAGACCTGAGAAGATTCTTGGGACCTCTGGGTATCGGACGAAAGGGAACTAGATGGAACAATTTCTAAAGAAAATCGAGGATCGTGCGGCCTGTGTGGCGGTTATCGGATTAGGGTACGTGGGGTTGCCGCTGGCGGTGGAGTTCGCGAAAGCCGGGTTTCGGGTAATCGGGATAGATGTGGATGCGGTCAGGGTCGGGCGTCTCAAGCGCGGAGAAAGCTATATAAAAGATATACCTTCGGTAGATCTCCAGAAAATCATCGCAGACGGACGATTCGTGGCGACTACCGCGTTATCCTTCTTGGCGGAAGCCGATGCCTGCTGCATTTGCGTTCCAACACCCCTCGGCAAGACCAAGGATCCGGACGTGTCCTTTATCCTGCAAGCGGCGCGAGCGGTGAAATCAAGCCTGCGACGCGGCCAGCTTATCGTACTGGAAAGCACAACTTATCCAGGTACGACGCGTGAACTTGTCCTGCCCATGTTAGAGGAGGATGGTTTGAAGGTGGGGGTGGACTTTGGCCTGGCCTTCTCCCCGGAGCGGATTGATCCCGGCAACTCCACCTATGGCCTGAAGAACACGCCTCGCGTAGTGGGGGGCATTACCCCGGCGTGCACCCAGATGGCCGTCGCGCTTTATAGCCAAATCGTAGCGCGAGTGATGCCGGTCTCGTCGGTGGAAGCTGCCGAGATGACCAAACTGTTGGAAAACACTTTCCGGATCGTGAATATTGGACTGGTCAATGAGATCGCAATCATGTGCGATCGGCTTGGAATCAATGTGTGGGAAGTCGTCGAGGCTGCTTCAACGAAACCGTACGGATTCATTCCTTTCTATCCCGGTCCCGGACTTGGTGGCCACTGCATCCCGGTCGATCCCCATTATCTGTCGTGGAAACTGCGAACGCTCAATTACCGAGCTCGCTTCATTGAACTCGCCGGCGAAATCAATGCTGAAATGCCGGAATACGTGGTCGGCAAAATTGCCGATGCCCTCAATCGTGCCAAAAAGAGCGTCAATGGCTCATCCGTGTTGATATTGGGGGTGGCCTATAAGCGTGATATTGACGATGTGCGAGAATCGCCGGCGCTGGATATCATCAAGCTGCTATGCAACAAAGGAGCTGAAGTAACGTGGCACGATCCTTATGTGAGGGAGCTCAAAGGCATGGAATCTCTTACGCGTGCCGCAGCGGTCACTAGCGAGCTGCTGTCCCAGGCGGACTGTGTCGTGATCACAACAGACCATTCTACCTATGATTGGGAGGCGATCGTGAAGGACGCGAACCTGATTGTAGACAGCCGAAACGCGACCCGCCAGGTTGGTTTAGGCCGCCATAAAATTGTCCCGCTTTGAGTCTGTGCGGTTGAAGAGGAGACGTTGATGAAGAGCAAAGCTGCGCTGTTACGGCAGCTTTTTTTGAGGCCAGGCATCATCCGACTGGTCGGGGCGCATGACGCCTTGGGAGCCCAACTGGCCGAACGCGCTGGGTTCGATGGAGTCTGGTCGAGTGGCTTGGAAATATCAGCCTCCTATGGCGTGCCCGATGCTGGCATCCTGACGATGTCTGAATACCTGGCGGCTGCCGAATCGATGGCCGACGCGGTGAATATTCCCATTGTCGCGGATTGCGATACCGGTTACGGCAATTCCAATAATGTCATCCACATGGTGCGCAAATTCGAAGCAACAGATATTGCGGCGGTCTGCATCGAAGATAAGCTCTTTCCTAAAGTGAATAGCTTTGTTCCGGGACGGCAGGAATTGGCGCCGATTGCCGAGTTCGTCGGCAAGATTGTAGCCGCGAAAAACGCCCAGCGAGACCCCGACACAATGGTGATCGCACGGGTCGAGGCGCTGATTGCCGGATTAGGGCAAGCGGAGGCGCTGAAGCGAGCGCACGCCTATGTGGAAGCAGGGGCTGACGCGATCCTGATCCATCACAACACCAGTTCGGCGCAGCCGATTATTGATTTTGCGAGGGGCTGGAAGGTCAATGTGCCGCTGGTGGTCGTGCCGACCACGTATTACACAATTACGGCCAAAGAATTAGAGGACCTCGGCATCAAAATGGTGATCTATGCCAATCATGGGTTGCGGGCCAGTATCAACGCCGTCTTGGATGTCTATGCTGAAATCCTGCAAACACAATCGACCGCGTCCGTCGAAAAACGTCTGGCGCCGATGAAGCTCGTGTTTGAGCTTCAGGGCATGCCGCAGTTGAAACGCAATGAAGAAATTTATCTGCGATCCGGCGTGGCCCCCACCCGAGCGATTATCCCCGCCGCTGGCGACCACCTCGACGAGTACTCGATGAAGGACATTGCGGCCGACATCCCCATGGCCATGCTGGACGTGAATGGCAAACCTCTGCTCCAGCGCCAGAGAGAAGTGCTTAACTTATCCGGCGTCCGGGAGTTGATTGCTGTAGGGGGATACAGGCGGGAGAAAATTACGGTCGACGGCATCAAGTTGTTGGAAAATCATCTGTGGGAATCTACCGGAGAGATGGCCTCGATTCTGGTGGGCGATATTGAGCAGAAGTACGCAGGCAGGACGCTTATCTCCTATTCCGACATCCTTTTCGACAAGGATGCGCTGAACAGACTTCTGAGCTGCGAGGAGGATATCGTCTTGCTCGTGGACACCAGTTTTGGCTCACATCGGCACGTGCCGCATCAGGAGGTTGATCGCAGGTTAGACCTGGTGAGGCTTGCGGATTCGGAGGCCCTGCAGGCGCGTCGAAACATGAATTGGGGAGATCAGAGTCGCGTATTGAAGATCGGGAAGCATATTCAGGTGCCGGACGCGCATGGCGAGTTTACCGGCCTCGCGCTGTTCTCCGCCAAAGGTTGGAAACTGCTGCGGGAGGTGTACGAGACGTCGAAGAGGAGATATGGGGATGCGCAGTTTCATGAAGCCCCGACCTTCTCTAAGGCCTCCCTGACAGACCTGGTGCAGGAGCTCATCGACCAAGGGCACACGGTCTCCTGTATCCAAGTCACATCCGGATGGATGGAAATCCATTCGTTTGAGGACTACAAGCTGGCTTGTAAGCTTGTGGCGCGATAAGGTGAGACACACGTATCAGAGGCATGGAGAGATTGAATTGGTGATCAATGAACAAAGGTCTTCGGAGGGGATGATGAGTGGAGTCGCCGATATAGAGGCGGCCATCAAGAACCTCGACTTTGACGCAGTGGCCCAGACATACCATGAGCAGAACGAATTCCTCATCGTCGAACACTTCCTACGGCAGGAGGCTGTCGCGCCGCTTACCGCGGAAGCCGATCAGATGCGATCGGACATTAACCGCAACTATATTCCCAAACATAAGAAAGGAGGGAGCGTCAGCTACTACACGCTGGCCAAGAAAGCCCCAGCCATCCTCTCCCTCTATCAGGCTCCGGCATTCATTGATTTTTTAAGCAGGCTCGCAGGGGCGCGGCTCCTTGTGTGCCCCGATGATGATCCTCATGCCTGCGCCTTGTACTTCTACACCGAACCGGGCGACCACATCGGTTTCCACTACGATACGTCTTATTACAAAGGGGCGAGGTACACGGTTCTTGTGGGCTTACTGGAGCGATCGAGCAGCCGGCTCGTCTGTCAGTTGTACAAGGGAGATTCGACACGTCAAATACATGAGCTCAGTGTCGCCACGAACCCTGGAACCATGGTCTTTTTCAACGGCGACAAACTCTACCATGCGGTGACGCCGCTGGGCCCAGGGGAAGAGCGCATTGTGTTGACGATGCAATATGTGACCAACCAGGGCATGGGGCCCTTCAAACGACTCTTTTCGAATATGAAAGATGCCGTCGCGTATTTCGGACTTCGGTCGTTGATTCGGGGAGCTAAAGCCCAGCCTGTATGAACACCGTAATCTTAGCGGCAGGCATAGGAAAGCGGCTGCTGCCATTCACCGCCGCGCACCCGAAGTGCCTCTTGGCTTTCGGCGGCAAGAGCCTCCTGTGTCGTCATCTGGAGATGATGGGCGCGGCAGGTGTACAGAAAATCGCCATAGTCGTGGGTCACTTGGCGGATCAGGTAGAGGCGGAAGTGAAAAGGGTCAACTGTTGCGTGTCCATTGAATTAATGGACAACCCCCAGTATGAACTCGGGAGCGCATTGTCACTGCTGAAAGCTGAAACTGCCTTTCAGAACGTCCCAGCCATCATTATGGACGCGGACCTCCTATTCTGTCGCGTGATGGCAGATCGCCTACTCGAAAGTCCCGCCCCGAACTGTCTGCTCGTGGATGACCGGCTGGTAGATACGGGCGAAGAAGTCAAAGTCGTAGCCGGGTCAAATGGCATGGTGTGCGGACTTGGAAAGCAGGTTCGACGGGAAGGCACTGTCGTGGGAGAGAGCGTCGGCATCTACAAGTTTTCTGCGGACACGAATAACAAACTGATCACTGGCTTGCGCCTGGCGGTTGCAGAGAATCCCAAGGTGGAATACGAAGCAGTGATTGACAGTCTCTTGGAGCACATTGAGATGCGCTATGTGCCGGTGGGAGATCTCTCCTGGATCGAGATCGATTTTGCCGCCGACGTGGACCGAGCGAACACGGAAACTTGGCCGGCCATTGCGAATCGGGAGAAGATTCCCTTGCTGACAGGGACTACAGGAAAGCCGCTATGATCTGGGAGGCCCATGACGGGGAACGGGCGTGTCCTCTAGGATGCCTTTCCCACTGAGTGGCGTATGTGTCGATGAGCCGTACCGGCCCTGCAGGTACAGTTGTTGCTTCAGGAATGTTGGCCGGCCTGACGGCCTTCGCGACTAGTCGCCGAAGGAGCCCGCTTTGGATTCCATAGCGCCAATCTGGTTAGCGCTGCCGGCCTTTCTGGCATCCGCCGCGGCACTGGGGCTTTCGGCTGTTCTGCTGGTAAAGAACTATGAGAGCCGTTTCCATCGGAGCCTGGCAGCTGCCGTGGCTGCCACGGGCTTCATTCAACTCGGAAACGGGCTTGGATTGGCGGATACCGATCATGCATTAGAATGGCGACGCTTAGGGCTCGTCTTCGAGTTCTTCTTCCCGGCCGCGCTGCAGTATGTCGGTCTCGTTTTTTTAAAGTCAACGAAAGGGGCCGAGGAGGGAGGAATTCGGTGGCGTGCGCTGGCCGTGACTGCCTTAGCCGTCGCGTTTGCCAGCCTGGCCTTCTCAGAGCTGATATATGTTCAGGCGACGACGGAGAGCGGCCGGTCGGCGCTCGGGTTGGGTCCTTTAGGCCGCGTGGCATACGTCTTCATCGTGCTTGGGCTCACGCTGGGATTGGCGCAACTCGAACACATCCTGCGTGTCACGCGTGATCCCCTGCGCTACCAGATCAAATATGTCCTGATAGGCCTGGGCGGCCTCGCAGGCTATGGCATCTACCAGGCGAGCCAACTGCTGATGGTACCGGCCTGGAGTTCCGATTTTGTTCTGGTTGGCGCTCTCGCGAGCCTGATCTCACTGGGACTCATGACGTTCGGGTTCGCGCGGCTGCGGCTGCGAGAGGTGCGGGCAAGAGCGTACGTGTCGCCGCAACTCCTCTACGGCTCTGTCACGTTTCTCGTGATCGGGATCTACCTTTTGGCCGTGGGTCTCATTGGGGAGGTCATCCGGCATACGGGGGAGCCGTTAAGCCAGGGATTCAGCATTCTGGTGGTCTTTCTCGCGATCCTCGGGTTGGTAATCGTCCTGTTTTCCCGCACAGCTCGGGACAGCACGAGACAATTCATTGCGCGGCACTTCTATCGGTCCAAATATGATTATCGCGCCAAATGGCTAGAGGTTACGAAGGCCTTCGGCCTGTGTACATCCGGCGAGGAGGTGCTTGATCGTCTCTTCGAGCTGTTGGGCCGGACTTTCGGCGCGGTCCGCCTTTCGATTTGGATTCGGTACGAAGCAGACGGCCAGTATCACCAGGTGCGGTCCTTCAATATCGAACCGGGGCCGCCGCCGCTGGAACACGCCCACCCGCTCATTGCCAAGCTAATGGAGAGCGAAGAGCCGGTGGATGTCGACAACCTGAGGGCAATCAGCGCAGAGACTCCCGACCCCTCTTACGAACAGGCATTGAGATCGACCCACGCCATCTTGTATGTGCCTATTCGCTCCGAACGGCAGGTCATGGGCTTCATCACGTTGAGCCGGCAATTTGACGGGTCACGGTACGGGCATGACGATTTCGATTTGTTGCGGGCCATCGCGCACCATGCCGGGATGCTTCTCGCTCTCGCCAGGATGGCTGAGGAGAAGAGCGCTACGGGCGAATTGGAAGCTCTGCATCGATTCTCGGCATTCTGTCTTCACGATCTGAAGAACCTGGCGGCAAAGCTTTCTTTGGTGGTGCAGAATGCGGAGCTGCATGGCGCGGAGCCTGCCTTTCAGCAGTCTGTGATGCGGACGGTCGCCGGCACGGTCCAAAAGATAATGGCTCTCATCACGAAGCTCTCGTTAAGATCCGTTCGTCCAGGCCTGCCGGAAACCGTCGATGTGCCGAGCCTCATAGCAGAGACCATCAGCTCGATGAACGGGAATCTTCGGATGACGGTAAACTCCATCGGCGGGCAGGCCGCTCCGGTCCGCATCGTCAGGGATCAATTGCAACAGGTGTTGTTGAATCTGATTCTGAACGCCCAACAGGAACTGCAGGGGAAGCGCGCTGACTCCGAGGAGCCTGACATTTGCATTACGACCGAGCAGTGTCATGGATCAGTCATTGTTACGATCACGGATCGAGGCCCCGGCATTCCCGCAGCGGAACTTCAGACACTCTTTCAGCCATTTAAGAGTACCAAATCGGGCGGGCTGGGATTAGGACTCTACCAATGCAAACGCATTGTCGAAGAGCACGGCGGCTCCATTCGGATACGAAGTGAGGTAGGGCAAGGCACCGAGGTTCGACTCGAACTGCCGGCCGCTGCTCCGACGAAGACCAAAGAGATGTTCATGATATGAGCAGCGAGGAGGTCAGAGCGGAACTGTCGACGGAGAAATCCGCCGTATTAATTGTTGAGGATGATCCGGACATCCTGGAACAAATGAGATGGGGTCTGAGAGCCAATCATCTTATTCACGAGGCGAAAGACCGGCGCACGGCCGTAGCCTTAATGCGCCGTGAAGTGCCGCCCCTGGTCCTTTTGGACCTTGGGCTCCCCCCCGCAGTCGATGACGCAACGGAAGGTCTCGCCACGTTACAGGAAATTCTGCAGTTCGCGCCCAGAACGAAAATTATCGTGGCGACCGGCAATTCCGATCGCGCGAATGCCTTGGCCGCAGTCCAGAGCGGCGCGTATGACTTCATTCAGAAGCCGGTGCAGTTGGACGTCCTCAAAATCATTCTCGAGCGGGCGGCGCATGTGTACCGTCTTGAACAGGAAAACCGCGCACTTCAGGAACGAACAGGCTCTGTCGAGTTCAATGAGATCATAGGGGTGAGCCCACCGATGCAGCATATCTTTGAGATGATCCGGCGGGTGTCCGGCTCCGATGTTTCGGTTCTGATCACAGGGGAGAGCGGCACGGGGAAGGAGTTAGTCGCGCGAGCGATTCATCAGCACAGTAGTCGAAAGGCGGGCTCGTTTATCGTCATCAACTGTGGTGCGATCCCAGAGAATCTGCTGGAGAGTGAGCTCTTTGGCCATGAAAAAGGGGCCTTTACGGGCGCGCATCGGCAGATGAAGGGCAAACTGGAATATGCTGACGGCGGTACGCTGCTGCTTGATGAAATCGGAGAGATGCCCCTGGCCTTGCAGGTAAAGTTGCTGCGTTTTCTGCAGGATGGCAAGCTGGAGCGCGTGGGGGGACGAGAATTGATCTCCGTCGATACGCGTATCCTGGCTGCCACGAATATGAACCTGAAAGAGGCAATCGAACGCCGGTTATTCCGAGAGGATCTGTTCTACCGTCTGAGCGTCGTAGAAATTGCGATGCCCTCCCTGCAGCAACGAGGGGAAGATGTTGTCCTCCTTGCGCAGGCATTTCTTCTACGTTACCGAGAAGTCTTTAATGCGCGGGTAACCGGACTTTCGGAAGACGCACGCGCGTCCTTGCGTGCCTATTCGTGGCCAGGAAATGTCCGTGAATTAGAGAACAGGATGAAGCGCGC
>VBON01000200.1 GCA_005877525.1 Nitrospirota bacterium | reverse complement strand
TCAGGCGGATCGTGAACCATCTCACGCGTGCGGCGACTTCGGGTGCATCGAGTGTCTTCTCGAAAAGCATCGTGGGCGTTCCGCGAAGAACAGGCGGAGGGATTTTCTCGGTCAGGTCACGATTTCTGTGCCGATACCTTTGTCGGTGAAGATCTCCAACAGGATCGCGTGCGGCGTCCGGCCGTCGACTACGTGCGCTTTCTTCGCCCCGCCGTCCAGCGCCGTCAAACAGGCTTGAACTTTGGGCAGCATGCCTTCGCTGATCGTTCCCTTCTTGACCATGCGGGCGACATCCTTGCGCGCCAAGGTCGAAATATGTTTGCTGTCTTCATCGCGAATGCCCCGCACATCCGTCAGAACCATGAGTTTTTCAGCCTTGAGGGCACCAGCCACGGCACCGGCGACGAGATCGGCATTGATGTTATAGGTCCGTCCGTCCTTGCCCACCCCCATCGGCGCAATGACGGGAATCACATGACTGCCCTGCAACGTGAGTAGCAGCGCGGGATTGATCTGTTGCACGTCGCCGACCAGCCCGTAGTCTTCGTGCTCGGCGAGTCCGCCGAGATCGGTCCCGAGCCTCTTGGTCCATTCGGCCCGGGTAAACGGCTTTGCCAGGATCAGCCCTCCGTCTTTGCCGCTGAGACCCACCGCCTTAACCCCATGGCTGCTGATCAACGCCGCGATCTCCTTGTTGATAGCGCCGCCGAGCACCATTTCGACAATTTCCATCGTGGCTTCGTCGGTCACGCGCACTCCTTGTCGAAACTTCGGCTCGATCGCGAGCCGCTTGAGCATCTGATCGATTTGCGGCCCGCCGCCGTGCACCACTACCGGGTTCAATCCCACATACTTCAGCAAGACCACATCGGTGGCGAACCCTTCTTTCAACGCAGGATCGGTCATCGCTTTCCCGCCGTACTTGATCACGATTGTCTTGCCCGCGAAGGCCCGGATATAGGGAAGGGCTTCCACCAGCACGTTTGCTTTCTTGATCAACTCGTCCATAGATGGGCGCTCCCTATAAAATAAACCGGCTTAGATCTTCGTCCTTGATGATGTCCCTCAGCCGATCCTTTACGGCCTGGGCATCAATCCTGATTTTCTTCTCCGCCAGGATCGGGGCGTCGAAGGAGATTTCTTCGAGAAGCCGCTCCATGATCGTGAAGAGGCGACGGGCACCGATATTCTCGGAGCGTTCGTTCACCAGCACCGCGGTGGCCGCGATTTCCTCGAGCGCGTCACCCGTAAAATCCAGAGTAATGCCTTCCGTCTCCAGCAGCGCCGTGTATTGTTTGATGAGGGCATTCTGAGGTTCCGTGAGAATGCGGATGAAATCTTCTTTCGTGAGGGGACTGAGCTCGACGCGGATAGGAAATCGGCCCTGAAGTTCCGGGATCAGATCGGACGGCTTGGCGACATGGAAGGCGCCGGCCGCGATGAACAATATGTGGTCGGTTTTAACCGGGCCATACTTGGTTGTGACCGTGGAGCCTTCGACGATCGGGAGCAGGTCGCGCTGGACGCCTTCGCGTGACACATCCGGTCCGAGGCTTCGCTCGCGACCGGCGATCTTATCGATTTCATCCAAGAAGATAATCCCATTCTGCTCGGTCTTTGCGACCGCTTCCTTCACGACGGCTTCCATATCGATCAGCTTCTGTGCTTCCTCCTGAGTCAGGAGCTCCAGCGCTTCCGGCACCTTTACCAAACGGCGTTTCTTCTTGGCGGGAAACATGCCGCCGAGCATTTCCTGGAGCTGATCCTGGATCTGCTCCATGCCGCCGATGTTCGAAATAACGCGGGTGTTTAGCTTGCCTTCCAGAAGTTGCAGGCGAAGCTTGGAACGGGTATTGTCATACCCTTCGCTGCCCGCGCTTGCTTCCGGGACCGGCTCATCCACGACGCCGGTGATCTTAGAGGCCGACGGTGGCAGCAGGAGATCCAGGAGCCGTTCTTCCGCCTGAGCCTCGGCCTTCTTTTGGATGCCCTGCGCATACTCTGTTTTCACGATCGTGACTGCCTGTTCGACGAGATCCCGAACCATGGATTCGCAGTCTCGACCGACATAACCGACCTCGGTGAACTTGGAGGCTTCCACCTTAATGAACGGGGCCTGGGCCAGCTTCGCGAGGCGCCGCGAGATTTCCGTCTTGCCGACGCCGGTAGGTCCGATCATGATGATGTTCTTGGGAATCACTTCGTCCCGGAGATGATCCGGCAGACGCTGGCGGCGCCAACGCGTGCGCAACGCGATAGCCACCATCCGCTTGGCATCCCGCTGGCCGATAACGTATCGGTCGAGCTCTTCGACAATCTGCCGAGGCGTTAAGCTTTCGAGCCGCTGTCCGTGTTTGTCGTCTAGCATTGACATGCTATTTCGTATTCAACTCCTCGATTGTAATCTCCAGGTTTGTATAAATGTCGATGCCTCCCGCAATGCGCAATGACTCCTCCACCACGGTTCTCGCATCCAATGACGAGTGGCGCAGCAAGGCTCTGGCAGAGGCCAGCGCATACGAACCGCCTGATCCAATGGCCAGGATGCCGTCCTCCGGTTCGATGACGTCGCCGGTGCCGGAGATGATCAAGGAATTCGCCTTATCGGCGACCACCAGGAGCGCCTCCAGCCGACGCAACATGCGGTCGGTCCGCCAATCCTTTGCCAGCTCAACCGCCGCGCGGGTTAAGTTTCCTCGATATTCCTGCAGCTTCGTATCGAACTTTTCGAACAGCGTAAAGGCATCGGCGGTGGCGCCCGCGAATCCCGCCAAGACTGAGTCATTATACATCCGTCGCAGCTTCTTTGCGTTGTGCTTCATGACGGTCGTGCCCACGGTCACCTGTCCGTCGCAGCCCATCGCTACGTGCTGTTCCCGGCGCACGCAGAGAACGCTGGTGGACCGGATGATGGGCATCAAGATATGGCGCGAGCACGCGCGCGGGGGTGGGCCTTGTCATAGGCCTCCATGATCCGATCAAGCGCGACGTGGGTGTAACGCTGGGTGGTGGACACGGACACGTGCCCTAAGAGTTCCTGAATCACCCGCAAGTCCACGCCGCCGTCCAATAGATGAGTCGCAAAGGAGTGCCGCAGCCCATGTGGACTGAGGCTGGGAAAGTTGGGCAAGTCACGCGCCGCCTTGGCCACCAGGCGCTCGACGCTGCGGGCGGTGAGCCGACCTCCGCGCTGGTTTCGGAACAGCGGGCCGGAGACTGTCCCAGCAGGAAGGGACCGCCGATACGCCGCAAGCGCCCTCACGGCATGAGTACCGAGCGGCACGATCCGTTCCTTTCGTCCCTTGCCCAAAACCGTGGCGATCCCCTCGTGCAGATCCACATCGTCGAGATTCAGATTTACAACCTCCGAAACGCGAGCGCCGGATGAGTACAGTGTTTCCAGCAAGGCTTGATCGCGAAAGGAACGGGGACGAATGCAATCGTCCATCAATCTCTTCGCATCGTCCGCGGTCAGAACTGTCGGCAGCTTGCGTTCCTGTTTGGGACCCCGCACGGCTTCGCCGGGATTTCGCGTGATCTGGCCTTCTCGTGCCAGGTACCTGAAGAGACTTCGGATGGCCGAGAGCTTCCGGCTGCGGGTGGCCTTACTGTCTCCTTGGTTGGCCCGAAGCGCCATGAAGCTTCGGATCGTGATAGGTTCGATCTGTTGAGGCGACCCGAGGCTTCCTTCGTCGCGACGAAGAAAGTCCAGGAATTGGCGCAGGTCTTGGCCATAGTTGCGAAGGGTGTGCGGTGACGCCTTTCGCTCGATGTGGAGGTATGTCAGGAAAGACCGGACCGCTGTATCCATGCCGTAAAGTTCTCCAGCGCGCGCTGGCTCGTCTGTCGTTGGCGGTCCTGTTTATCCCGAACGCGAACAGGCAGGGGTGGAAACAATCCGAAATTAATGTTCATCGGCTGGAAATGGCGGGGATCGCTGGTCGTAATGTAGTTCATGAGCGCGCCATGAGCCGTGGTCTCAGGTGGGACGACAAGCTCCATCCCCTTGAGCAGCCGTGCCGCATTAATACCGGCGAGTCCACCGGACGCGGCCGCTTCCGTGTAGCCTTCGACTCCGACCAACTGGCCGGCGATGAAGATCCGGGGCTGGAATTTGAGCTGCAAGGTCTCCTGCAGCAAGGCCGGGGCATTGACGAATGTGTTCCGATGGACGCTTCCGTAGCGCAGAAACTCGACGTTAGCTAGACCCGGAATCATGCGGAAAACTTGCTTCTGCGCGCCGTACGTCAGCTTCGTCTGAAAGCCGACAAGGTTGTAGCAGGTACCATGCCGGTTTTCCATCCTGAGCTGAACCACCGCGTAGGGCCGCGTGTTGGTTTTCGGATCGACCAGCCCGACCGGTTTTAACGGCCCGAACATCATGGTGTCGCGGCCTCGTTCCGCCATGACTTCAATAGGAATGCACCCTTCAAAGTAGGGCACTTTATCAAACTCCTTCGGGACCACTTTCTCAGCGGCGAGGAGCGCCTGATAAAACGCATCGTATTCGGGTTCGGTCATGGGACAGTTCAAGTAATCGGCGTCGCCCTTGCCATAGCGCGAAGCTTTGAACACTCGGTCGTGGTCGATGCTGTCCGCGTCGACGATAGGGGCAATGGCATCAAAGAAGTACAGATTTTGGGAATGCGTGAGTGCTTTAAGCTGCGCA
>VBON01000199.1 GCA_005877525.1 Nitrospirota bacterium | reverse complement strand
CAACAAATTGCGCGCAATCGAAGGGAGCCTACGGTTCAAAATATCTGGGGCCGCGCGAGCAGCCTCCGCTGCAGCCGCGGATTTTAAGAATAAGCACTGGATCACCCGGCCGCATCCTCATGTCGACCGCCTCGCCTGCACCTGGCTGATCAGACGATTCATTGACCCGAAAGCAGTGATCCGCTATGGGACGCAGCCGGAGCCGGAGGAGGTGAGCTTTGACATGCGTGACGCTGTCTTCGGCCATGAAGGCAATCTGTGCACGTTCGAAACCATGTTGGCAGCGTTCGGTCTTACTGAATCGGCTCTGAAGGTCCTTGCTGAAATCGTCCATGAAATAGACATTCGGGACGGACGGTACGCACGGCCGGAGACAGGAGGAGTTGATATCATCCTCAAGGGATGGTTGCTGGCGGGGTTATCGGACAGCGAACTGGAATCGCGAGGCTTGGAGCTTTTTGAGGCGCTCTACACCGCGTTTTCGCGTCGGCCAAGCCTAGGAAAACGCCGGTGATGATAATTTGCAAGCCCTTCCTGCTTCCCATAGAATAAGGACTTAATGGTACGGACTTCACTTAAGAATCCCTACGCAGTCGTCGCGAGCTGCCTGATCGTCGTCCTTCTCGGCGTTGTCTCCTATCAGAAGATGACCGTGGACATCTTTCCGGAGATCAAAGTCCCCGTTGTCGCGGTGGCCACCTTTTATAAAGGTATGGGGCCGAATGAAATCGAAGGCGCGATTACCCTGCGCCTCGAGCAGCTCTTTCTTCAGGCAAGCTACGTGGAGCACATCGAGTCGCGCTCGCTGCCCGCCGTCAGCCTCATCAAGATCTATTTCCATCCGGAGTACAACGTGGATGCTGGCCTCTCTGAGATCACCAGCCTCACCTATTCGGCGCTGCGGTTCATGCCAAAGGGCATGTTCCCGCCGACCATCATCAAATTCGGGGCGACCAATCTGCCGATCGCCAATCTAGTGCTGAGCAGTCCTAGCCTCGGCGAGAAAGAGGTGCGCGACATCGCCTATTTCACAGTCCGTCCGCAGTTGGGTACCGTCCAGGGAGTATCGCTTCCGCCAACATTCGGAGGAACCATTCGGCAGATTACGATATTTCTGGATCGAGAGAAGATGCTCGCGCGGGGTGTGAGCATTGACCAGGTGGTGAAGGCGGTCAATACCGAGAATCTGCTGGTGCCTGCAGGTGATGTGAAGATCGGCGATTTCGACTACAACGTCTACAGCAACAGCATCGTATCGCTCGTCGAGGAAATGAACGACTTCCCGATCAAAGTCACCAACGGTGTTCCGGTGTTCTTGAAAGAGGTAGGGACAGCCTCTGACTCCACGTCCGTACAGGTCAACGTCGTGAGGGCGAATGGAAGGCGCTCGGTCTACGTGCCGATTCTTAAACAAGCCGGCGCGAACACCTTAAAAGTTATCGATGGCATCCGAGAAACATTGCCGAAGCTGAAGGGAATCCCCGGCGATCTAGAATTGAAATTGATCTTCGACCAGTCCAGCTATATCCGCCAGTCCATCACCACCGTACAGCATGAAATGCTGCTTGGCGGAGGGCTGGCATGTCTGATGATTCTGGTGTTTCTTGGCAGCTTTCGCTCGATGCTGATCATTGCGCTGGCCATCCCTATTTCTATCGCGAGTGCCTTCGTCCTGCTCTACTTTACGGGGCATACGATCAACATCATGACCCTCGGAGGTCTGGCCTTGGCGGTTGGGACTCTCGTGGACAATTCCATCGTCGTGCTCGAGAACATCCACCGCCACATGGAACTGGGAAAACCGATCAGGCAGGCGGCGGCAGAGGGCGCCAGCGAAGTCGCCTTGCCGATGCTGGTGATTACGGTCAGCGTTTTGATTGTGTATCTTCCCATCGTCTTCTTTACTGGCACCATCAAATTCCTATTTGTCCCGCTGGCTCTCGCCGTCGCCTATGCTATGGGCGCTTCTTATGTCGCCTCGTTGACGGTCGCGCCGGTCGCCATCGCCGCTTCGCACCGGGACCTGGCGGATGTACCGGCTCTTCCGGAGAACGCGCCACCGACGAGACCCTGGGGGACGATTACGGAAGCTTGGAAGAGCTCAAATCTGTTCGAGCGCGTGGCCGACAGGTACGCGGGATTTCTCCGTTGGGGTCTGGAACACAAGCTCCTCATCGGCGCGGTGGTTGCAGTCGCGTTCGTGGTATCCATCGCCTTTGCCCCCCTCCTTGCGACGGAGTTCTTCCCCAAAGTTGACGCCGGCGAATTCATTCTGAATGTCGCGGCGCCGGAGGGCACGCGTCTGGAGAAGACCGAAGCGATTGTGGCGAAAGTCGAAGATGTGATCCGCCAGGTCATTCCTAAGCAGGAACTGAACCAATTGGTCTCGAACATCGGCCTGCCTCAGGGATGGATGGTCCTGTATACCCCCGTTATCGGGCCCCATCAGGCCTTCCTCATGGTCAGCCTCGTCAAAGGGCATACCCTCCCGACAGATGACTACATTGAGAGGATCCGAGGCCGGCTAAGCACAGAATTTCGGGGGTTAAAGTTTTCGTTCCAAACCGGCGGGGTCGTGAGCGATGTCATTAACGCCGGTCTTCCAGCGCCGGTGGATATTAAAGTCAGCGGCACCAATTTAGCTGACATGGATGAGGCTGCTCAGAAAATTCGTGATGTGGTCGCCTTAGTGCCGAAAACCGTCGATGTGCGCGTTCAGCAGGGAATGGATTACCCGGAAATCCATTTGAAGATCAACCGGGTTCATGCGGCATATCTTGGTTTGACCGAGCAGCAGATCTTGGCCGACGTCGTCACGGGGCTGAGTTCCAACATCAGCGGGGATCCGGGATACTGGATCGACCCAAAAACAAACAACGCGTATTTCGTGGTGGCGCAATATCCCGAGCAGAATCTTCGTCGATTTGAAGATTTTCTATTGACGCCGTTGATCGGCAGCCGGACGACCGAGTTGCCGATGCGAATTGTCGGAAGAGGCGGACTGGGAGGCTCGACCCTCACTCTTCAGAACACGCCGTTTTCAGGGATGATGACGCCGCCGTCCGGGGGAAATTATGGAGGCGAGATTCATAGAGAACCGGTATTCCTCAAGGACGTGGTCGAAATGGAACGACGTACGGGACCCGAGACTATCGACCATTTCAATCTGCAGCGTACGATGGATGTGATGTTCGGCGTGGTGGGCAACGATCTTGGGAGTGTGGCGAGGATGGTTGAAAAGCGTCTGAGCCAAGTGGCGCTCCCGAAGGATGTCACGGTGAGCCTGAGGGGCGAACTCGATAGCATGCTGGCAACGATGCAAGGTTTCGCAGTCACGCTCCCCCTCGCGGTGGTACTCGTCTACCTGGTGATGGTAGGGTTGTTCCGTTCCTACCTGGATCCGCTGGTTATTCTCGCCTCCGTGCCGCTGGGCTTTATCGGCGTGATCTGGATGCTGCTGCTGACCCGCACGTCGGTCAATTTGGAATCGCTCATCGGCTCAATGATGATGATCGGCATCGTGGTTTCCAATAGCATCCTGCTAGTCGACTTTGCCAATAATCGTATTCTGGAAGGGGTGCCCGTGCAGGAGGCGGTGGTTCAGGCAGGGCGCTTGCGTCTGCGGCCGATCTTGATGACCGCCTTGGCCACCAGCCTGGGGCTACTGCCGATGGCGCTTGGTCTGGGAGAAGGCTCGGAGGCCAACATGCCACTGGCGCGGGCCGTTATCGGCGGTATGGTGGTCTCCTGCTTCATGACGTTGATCTTCGTCCCGATTTTGCATAGTCTCGCCGCGCGGGGTAAGGGAAGACGTCATGCGACGTGAAGGACTCGCTGCGCAGCAGCCCGTACACCCTCAATCTGGGCGATTCGCCAGGAGGAGAAGATTTCTGTTTCTCGGTGTCTGCCTGGTGCTCGTCGCCGCTATCGCGTTCTGGCTGATTGGGACTGGCAGTCGCCCCTTTGGGGAAGCTGCGAGGACGGCAACCCAGACACCTGGCGGGATGATCAGGCCCAGTACGCCCGAAAAAGCCGCTGGGACCATCCCGGAGGTACAGGTGATGAAGCCGACCCGGCGGGATGTGGTGCAGACACTTCGTCTTCCTGCGACAATCTCCCCCTACTACCAGACCACCCTCTATGCCAAGGTGTCCGGCTACTTAAAAAGCATTGCCGTAGACAAGGGCGACGTCGTCAAGGCAGGACAGATTCTTGCCGTCATTGATGATCCGGAACTGCGCGAACGCTATCACCAGGCGCAATCGGAATACGAGATCAAGAAGATCACCTACGAACGCCTGGCCAACGTGCGCAAAGAAAATCCGGATGTCATCGCGAAACAGGATGTGGATGTCGCGGAAGCGAATTACCAGGGCGCCAAGCATGCCTTGGATCAACTGGCCAGCATGCTGGACTACACGAAGGTGAGGGCGCCCTACAACGGAACCGTCACTGCCCGGTTCGTCGATCCTGGCGCGCTTATCCAGGCGGCCACAAGTTCCGCGACACAAGCGGTGCCCCTCTTTACGATCATGGATATCTCAACCTTACGGTTCTATATCAATGTTCCCCAGGAGGACGCGCCATTGGTGAAAAAAGGAACGCCGGTCACGATCGCAATCAGTGGTTTGCCCGAAAAAACGTTGAAGGCCACGGTAACGCGCTCGACAGTCGCGCTCGATCCCGGAACGCGCTCCCTGCTTGCCGAAATTGACCTGCCCAATCCCGGACACGACCTGGCTCCCGGCATGTTCGCGGAAGTGGTTGTTGAACTACGCCG
>VBON01000198.1 GCA_005877525.1 Nitrospirota bacterium | reverse complement strand
CTTGGCTGACAGCCCCACTGAGACCAGCCGAATCATCAGCCGTCAGCACAAATGCGACCACGACGCCCATACTAGTGAATGGGCCACCGGTAAAGGTATGGGTTGCCGCATATGGTCCGCAGTTAGAGGTAGCCCCAACAAATGCACCACAGGTGCCAGTACCCCCAGAAGCCGCAGGACCGACGTCAACTCCCTTGTTGGTGGCAGCCAAGGCGGCAGTGAAATCGTTAGCAACGAGAATATTGGGTGGGCTAAAGGGGGCGATCGACACTCCCGCCCCGCCTCCTAAAATAGCATTACCATCCGTCAAGGTATAGCCTATCGAGGACGCTGCATTAATCGTCCCGCTGAGCGCAATCGGTGTGCTGAACGCGAAGGCAAAAGTTTGGGGGCTACCGGTGAGGTTTGTAGCCGCCACCGCAAAGATTACACCGGGGTCAGGGTTCAATGTTAGGCTTTGAATTGTGGCTGTGCTTCCACCAGCTCCTGTCGCTATGAAGTTGCTAATTGTCCCAACACCTGTATCCGTGTTAACCGTGACCGTCGGGGTAAATATCTGGCTACCGATTGTGACTGTGGCGGTACATAATGTTCCACATGTAACATTGTTAGCGAACACCGGGGTTATGGTCCAGGCGACCAGGGCAAACCCTAATGCAAGACCTAATAGTTTTTTCATGTTCGATACCCCTTCCTTGGGATTCCTCAATGATCGTCTACTAGTTACGCAACCTCGGTGCCACTCTAAAAGTTATTGTTTTCCCTAGAAAGACATGGGACCTTACTTTTGAAGTGTAAAGAAAACCGACAGTTTGAAATCGAAGGGGGCCGAGGCTTCTAAGGCGTATCACAAGGAAATAACTGCGAAATATCTAATAATAGTAGACTATACTTAATATAATAATCTGTAAAGAATGCTTACATCGCTGTTCGCCGGTAACGCAGATGTTCTACATTATTGGACTAGCTGATAGTCTCTCGCCCGCCCATATAAGGACGCAGCGCTTCGGGAATGACCACTGAGCCATCCGCCTGCTGATAGTTCTCCAGAATCGCGACGAACGTGCGTCCAGCCGCGAGTCCCGAACCATTCAACGTATGGACAAACTCCGACTTGCCGTCTGTGCGTTTGTAGCGGATTTCCGCTCGGCGGGCCTGAAATGCCTCAAAGTTGCTGCACGATGAGATCTCACGAAAGACTCCCTGCGAAGGGAGCCACACTTCGATGTCATAGGTCTTGGCCGCGGAAAAACCGAGGTCTGCCGTACAAAGAGAAACCACGCGGTAGTGCAGTCGCAGCCTCTTCAGCACCTCTTCGGCGTGCGATGTAAGACGCTCGAGTTCATCGTACGACTCCTCGGGCGTGCTGAAGGTCACCAGTTCGACCTTGTTGAACTGATGCTGCCGGATCAGCCCGCGAGTGTCCTTTCCGTACGACCCTGCTTCCCGCCGGAAGCATGGAGTATAGGCGGTATATCTCAACGGAAGACTTTGCTGGCTCAGAGTTTCTTCGCGATGAAGATTCGTTAACGGCACTTCCGCAGTGGGAATGAGGAAATAATCTTCGTCCTTCAGCCGAAACAGATCCTCTTCGAATTTCGGGAGCTGTCCCGTGCCGGTCATGCTCGCGCGATTCACGAGAAAAGGTGGAAGGACCTCTCGATAGCCATGCTCCTTGGTATGAAGATCCAACATGAAATTGATCAAGGCCCGTTCCAGATGCGCGCCGGCGCCGCTATACACCGCGAAGCGGGCGCCCGTCATACGCGCTGCCCGCTCGAAGTCGAGGATTCCCAGACGCTCTCCCAGTTCCCAATGAGGCCTGGGTGAAAAAGCCATGCTCGGAGGATCTCCCCATCGGCGAATCTCAACATTGTCGGAGACATCCTTGCCGAGGGAGACGGAGACATGGGGCAGATTAGGGATGCCGAGGGCGATCGCACTGAACTGCTCTTCGGTTTCGCGGAGATTATCTTCGAGCACTTTGATGCGATCGCCGGCCCCTTTCATGTCCACCATCAAGGCCTCGGCCGGCTGCTTCTGCCGTTTCAGCGTCGCGATGTCGTCCGAGACCTTTCGTCGTTGAGCGCGCAATTCCTCGACCTTCGTCAGCAGTGCGCGCCGCTCCTTATCCAACTTCAGCAGGCTATCCCAATCGATATGCTCCGCGCGCGGCCCGAGCATCTTCTTCAGTTCTTCAGGGCGTTCTTTAATCAAGCGAGGATCGATCATAATCGGGCAACTCTAACACCCGTTTTCAGAATCCGTCAATTAAACGGGAAGGGACGCGTCTCGGCCCGCCTGGGGCGGGTGGGTGAGATAATTGAACTCTTACTGAATG
>VBON01000222.1 GCA_005877525.1 Nitrospirota bacterium | reverse complement strand
GCGCTACGTCAACCGGCTAGAATCAGGTCCGCGGCTCGCCATGCGATCGCCATGACCGGCCCGTTCGTGTTACCAGATACGACCTGCGGCATCACCGAGCAATCGACGACACGCAGCCCCGACACGCCGCGAACGCGGAGCGTCGGGTCGACGACGGTCATCAGATCTTGCCCCATCCGGCAGGTACCGGCGAAATGCGACCCCGGTGACCCGAACCGGCGACACACATCAACGATTTCATTCGGGGACTGGCAGTGAGAGCCGGGAAATGTCTCCTCGCCGAGATACTTTCGAAGAGCTGGCTGAAAAAGGAGCCGGCGAGCGTAGCGGACCATGTGAACGGTCAGCTGTCGATCATACTCGGCGGAAAAGTTTCCGCGTATGGCCGGAGGAACGCCCGGGTCGGTGGAGCGAATCTTAACGGTGCCTTGGCTCTCCGGCCGCAGGGATCTGACCGTACACCATAGCCCCGGGCGAGACTCGATCTCATTCGTGGCGCGGACCACGGAGAAGAGCGCAATGTGGATCTCGGCGTGCGGTCGAGACGCGTCCGGCATAGCCTTGATGAACGCGCCGACTTGGGCGCCTGCGGTCGAGAGAACGCCGGTTCGACGGGTGATGTACTGGAGCGCGCTAATCCACAGCCCGGGGCGCCGGAGCCATCGGTTATAGCCCGACACTCCAAGGAGCCGATATTGAAGACGCAACCCCCAGTGATCGCGCAGGTTTTCGCCCACGCCGGGACTGTCGCAAATCACGGGAATTTTGAGCGAGCCGAGGAGGTCGGCGGGCCCGATGCCTGAGAGCTGGAGGATTTTCGGCGACTGGAGCGCTCCCGCGCAGAGGATGATCTCCCTGTCTCCGCGGAACTCTCGCGGGATCTCCCTTACCGTACAGTTGACGCCAACGGCGCGCGTTCCCTCGAAGACGATCCGCGCAACGGTGGCGTCGGTCATGATCGTCAGATTCGCTCTCCGCTTAATCGGCGCGAGGAAAGCCCGAGCGGCGCTGATGCGTTGGCCGTGCCTAATCGTCGCCGGGAAGTATCCGATGCCTTCCTGCTCTATCCCGTTAAGATCTTCCCGGCGCGATAGTCCAAGCCCGACTCCGGCCTGGATAATCGCCTCGCAAAGGGGGCCGCCGTCTCGCGTGCATGAGATGTGCAAGGGGCCGCCGACCCCGCGGGTGTCGCTCTCGCCGAGCTCGTGATCCTCGATCCTTTTAAAGCAGGGGGCGATATCCCGCCAGCTCCAGCCTGTGGCGCCGGCCGCGGCCCAGTCGTCGTAGTCCTTTGGCTGGCCACGGACGTAGAGCATGCTGTTGATCGAGCTCGTGCCGCCGAGAACCTTGCCGCCCAGTGCCGAGCCAGACCATTCGCCACCATTGGCCTGCGCAGTGAAAGGGAAACGCCACATCAGTCGCGGATCGCGCTGGATCTTACGATATCCCTTTGGCACGCGAATAAGCCAGCTCGTGTCCTCGGGGCCTGCCTCGATCAGGAGCACTGACGTGTCTTGATTTTCGGACAGGCGATGAGCGAGCACGCATCCGGCAGAACCGGCACCGATAATAACGTAATCGTAGGAGATCATTCGCATCTGCGCGGCGGATCCGGTGGAGGAGTTCATTGCCAATGTGGCACTACCTGCTTCGCATAGTCTCGCAGTCGACACAATCGGTTACATAAAATTTTGAATGGCGAAGCGAAACCGTTCGATTATCGAGTAGACAGTCCTTCCCATGAAGGCCGTTAAAAGTGTCGGCTGCCATCGGCGAGACCAACAATGAAACTACGCCCGCCAGGTTCGGAGCAAGAGAAGTATGAATGCTGTGAACAGGTGGCTGACACTAGTGAATTGGTGAAAAAATCTTATCTTGGAACATTGCCGGCCAGCTGAATATTTCGAACGAGTGCTGATCTCGATGCGTTGATCATCGACAATGATTCCGAGACGCTGAAAATCAACACGATGGCAACGACTGGCGACCGCGAACAATGTTTTGAGAAGGGGCTTGTCGAACGTCTAATATTTGCAACTCCGGCATACGAATCTGGGCAACTGCGATTTAACCTTGAATCGGCCGATGGTTGCCGGAAGAATTTTCACTCATATCGTGACTCCAATTGTCTCCGAAAGCTACCAGTCAATCCTTCACATCGATCTGTAAACTCAGCTTGTGACTAGTGCCATGCCGCAGTCGTTATTCATGAAGGAGCGTTTGCGCGACGAGCTTGAGATGGAGCTGCGTCGCCTCATGCATGTTTGGTTTCCACGTACCACTGATCGTGAGCACGGCGGGTTCCTCTGTAATTTCAACTATCGATGGAAACCCTCTGGACCACAGCTCAAGATGCTCGAGTACCAGGCACGGGAAACATCCGCAGCCGCCCGCGCTGCCGCTCATTTCCCCGACCTCAAACACTTACGCGAGGCAGCTGCACATGGCTTTCAGTATCTCAAGGAGACGATATGGGACCGTAGTCTGGGAGGTTGGTACAGGATGCTCGACCGGACCGGCGAAGCCCTTGAAGGGGAGACGAAACATGGGCACGGCTCGGCCTACGCGATTTCCGCCTGTGTCGCCTGCTATGAACTCACTATGAATCGAGAATGTCTGGAGCTTGCTAAGCTGGCCTTCACTTGGTTGGAGGAGCATGCGCATGATAACAGGCACGGCGGATATTTCGTGTTCTACCGGCGGGACGGCAAGCCAATCCTGTGGGGAGACGAAGGACCAGTACCCGGCCAGACTCGGGATCCTATCGGAACGCCATTCGGTTTCAAGGATGGCAATACCACAGCAGATCTCCTCGCTTGCTTCGCCGATCTCTATCGGGTCTGGCCGGACACGGTGCTCAGAAAGCGCCTGGAAGAAGTGCTGTGTATTATGCGCGACCACTTCGTTGTCGCACCGGGGGTCATGCACATGTTTGTGCATCCCGACTGGACGCCGGTGCCCGACTTCGCCCGCTACGGACAGACTCTCCATGCGGCGATGCATCTGCTGGCGGCTTCGAAAGCCCTTGGCGGAGCCGTTGACCCAGTGACCGAACGAGTCAGCGCATCCATCCTCGACACAATGTTACGGATCGCGTGGGATCCGGACCACGGCGGATTTCACTTAGCCGGATCCAGTTTC
>VBON01000221.1 GCA_005877525.1 Nitrospirota bacterium | reverse complement strand
CGGGTCTGCCCTCGACGTCATGGAGATCGACGGGGCTTCGAGCAATAGCGTGGATGACGTGCGCGAGATGCGAGAAACGATTAAGACGGCACCTGCCAGGGACCGCTACCGGGTGTATATCATCGACGAAGTGCATATGTTGTCAACGGCCGCGTTCAATGCGCTGCTCAAGACTCTCGAAGAGCCTCCCGCTCATGTCGTGTTTATCTTCGCCACCACTGAATGCCATAAGATTCCGCAGACGATCCTTTCGCGCTGTCAGCACTTCACGTTCCGCCGGATCTCGAGACGCGAGATCGTCGACCAACTCAGGCGAGTGGCGCAAGGCGAAGGGATAGCGGTCGATGATCGAAGCTTGGGCATGCTGGCGCGGGCTGCCGACGGCAGCATGCGCGATGCCTTGAGCCTGCTAGACCAGGCCGTGGCGTTCGGCGGCAAAGAAGTCAGGAGCGACGACCTGATGGCATTGCTGGGCTCGGTGTCGCACCAGTCCCTCCGCGAACTTGTGACGGCCATCGTCGAACAGGACCCGGCGCGCGCCCTTCGGGCGGTGGCCGCAGTGCAAGATCGTGGTTCCGACTTGCGCCAATTTTGCAGTGAGCTGATGGAGCACATTCGAAACGTCTTAGTAGCCAAGATGGTGCCGGGGGCTGATGACCTTATTGAGTTGGCGCCTGAAGAACTTGCCGAGACCAAGGCAGACGCTGCGCGGCTTCCGGTCGAAAACGTGCAGGAGCTTTTCCGCATTTTTCATCAGACGGAGGAAGGACTGCGAAGCAGCCAGCATCCCTGGTTTCTGTTGGAGATGGCCGTTGTACGGGCCTGCCGGCTCATGATCGAGTCAGGCGGAGGCGGCCTGGGCAAGACTGGTGCAGGGCCAGCGGCGCCAACCGGGGCGGCACCCCAGCGAAGCCGACCAGCTTCAACTGGTCGAGAATCTTCGCCTGTCCGCGGCGCCATGCCTGCCGACTCCATACCGCAGCCCGCGCAGATCGCCGGATCAGCCCCGAAGCAGCCGGCAGTGGAGCAAATGGTTGCTGCGAAGTCCGAGCCCGCCGATTACACCCACCCGCCCCAGGCACGCCAAGACGCGCCCCTTCCCGGGGTTAATGGAGGGCTGCAATTGAGCTGGGAAGCCGTGGTCGAGCGGGTCCATAGTGAAAAGCCTAATTTAGGAGCCTTTCTGGAAGAGACGGCGCTGGTCGGAATCGAAAATGATATTGTCACGATCGGCTATCGGGCATCCGGCGGCGCTTCGATGAAGATGATTCTGAAGGAAGATTATCAGCGCTTGATCCTGGAGGCGTGCCAGGCGGTTGCCGGCCGCTCTGTTCGCCTGCGGGTCGTGACGCTGGATGCCGGAGCCTCGATGCCGACGGTCGCGCAACTGCGGCGTGAGCGTGAAGCGGTTACAGAGGAGCAGCTGCGTCAAGAGACCTTGGCAAATCCGGTAGTGCAAGAGGTTCTGTCGGTCTTCTCAGGTGAAGTCAAAGAAGTCCGCAGAAAGCCTGCCGAGACGGTTCAGCAGAGCGGGCTAGAGCAGCAATAACGGGGGAAAAGGCGACATCTCGACGCCACCAGCGGGTGGGTGAAATGGCGGGCGGGTGAAACTCGGGAAGGGGCGCGTCTCGGCGCGCCTGGGGTGGGTGGGTGTAACGGAGGGTAGTATGGCAGGAGGATGGATGGGAAACCTCGGCAATATGGGAAATATCATGAAGCAGGCCCAGGCCATGCAGGAACAACTGGCCAAACTGCAGGCTGAGGTCGCGACCAAGACGGTGCAGGCCTCCTCGGGAGGCGGGATTGTTACCATTGTGGCGAATGGCGGCATGGAGATTGTCTCAATAAAAATCGATCCCGAATTTCTCAAAGGCAATGACGTCGAGATGCTGCAGGATTTAGTGATGGCGGCGACGAATGAAGCCCTCCGAAAGGCCCGCGAGATGGTGGCGGAGGAAATGAAAGGCGTGACGGGTGGCCTTCAGATTCCAGGACTCCTCTAGGATGGATCAGAAAGGAATTCTGGCCGAGCTCGTCGGGGAGCTCACCCGGCTACCGGGCATCGGCCGGAAGACGGCGCAGCGGCTGGCCTTTCATATCCTTAAGCAGCCGAGCGAGGACGCCGCCCGTCTGGCCGAGGCGATCGTGGCGCTAAAAGAACGTCTGGGATTGTGCCGTGAGTGCCGGAACATCGCGGAAGGTGAGCGCTGTGAGATTTGCCTTGACGCGAAGCGCGATCGGACTCATGTCGTGGTCGTGGAAGATGTACCGACGCTCCATGCCATCGAACGTACGGGCGGCTACAAGGGACTCTACCATGTCCTGGCCGGAGCGCTGTCGCCTTTGGACGGAGTCGGCCCGGCGGACATCAAGGCGCAGGATCTCGTCGACCGGGTAGCCGAAAGCGCGATTGAAGAGGTCATCCTGGCTACTTCCCCGACAATTGAAGGAGAAGCCACGGCGATTTATCTGTCCCGCCTGCTCACGCCCTTGGGCCGCCGGATCAGTCGCATCGCGCTGGGCGTACCCGTGGGGATGGATCTTGAGTATGCAGACGAAGTCACGCTGCTTAAATCGCTGGACGGGCGCCGGGAAATGGCGTAACT
>VBON01000205.1 GCA_005877525.1 Nitrospirota bacterium | reverse complement strand
AAATCGTACAAACGGCGCGGGCTCAGCTAACAGTCCCGGTATCTGGCCGATCGCCTTCGTCGCCTCCTCTACGAGGACCCGTTCAACATGATGGGGATCGCCATCATAGGAAGCACTGACCGGGATCAGTAGCGCCATGGTGGGGTCGGGCAGATAGTAATTCGTTAGAATCGATTGGGTGATTTTACTATTCGGGACGATGACCATGTTGTTTGGAAGCATACGGATTCGGGTCGTCCGCCAGCCGATATCCACCACATAGCCTTCCTGCCCCGATTCCAGCTTTACAAAGTCTCCGACGCGCAGTGGCTTCTCCAGGAGCAAGTGCACACCAGCAAAGAAATTCGACAAGGTCTCCTGCAAGGCCAAGGCGACCGCAAGACCACCGACGCCGAGGGCGGTGAGCATCGGGGACCAAGCCGCCAACGATCCAGATCACCACCGTGACGACGGCTAACGAGAGGCCGGTCGCAGGGATGGCGAGATTGTTCTTCCGAAGCGAGTAGCCAAGGGTGGCGCGAGAGAGATTGGCGACCGCCGCCGTCACAGACAAGACCAGCAGCACATTCACCACACTTAAAATGACCAAGCGCTGTTCCGCAGGTAATCGCGCGGACGCAAGCGCGCTGTACATGCCAATCAGAATGCACCAGATGATGGATGGCATGCGTAACGCCTGGACAACCAGGTCCTCTACCGGTGTGGCCCCGCCGCTGCTCCATTTGCGGAGAGCTCGGAAGGCGAGGTGCCGTACGGCAAAGGCCAGGACTGTCACGACGAGAAAGATCGCAAGCGCCGCAAAGTCGGAGGGTAGCTGCCAGGAGAGGATCTTCAAACTCGTTTCCTCGATGGTCCGGTGATGGCGGCACGATATAACTCAGCGTCTCTTCTGTCAATGTGCCTGGGAATGGCGGCTACTTCCCGTCCACAGCTTTGCCTACGGTGGCACGAAGTTCAGCGGAATGCCTGTTACTCACACTGCGGCTCATAAGAATGTCCAAGGGGCGGACTGCCTTGCCATAATAAGCATTGTTCCAGTCATCCCGCGCCGCGACCACTGCTCCCTCGAGTGAGATGCCGGCGAATAATCCCTTGGAGAGCGCAAACGAGAGGATATCGGCGCTAAGATTTGCAGTCGCGCCCTGCACTCCACCGCCCACCGGCCCGATCGCGACGGATGCATCGCCACCGAGCTTGAGGGTCGAAGTGAGCAGCGCCTCCACCCCTCTTGGGGTCATAACCAATAGGATCACCTCCGATGCCTCGGCACCGAATTGCAACCCGAAACTTCCACTGCCCAGTGTGTAGAACGCGGGTTCGCTCCATTCTCCCGTTTTCTCATTGCGCGCCAACAAGACACCACTGCCGCCTGATCCGCCCACGAAAAAGGCTGCTTTCAGCAGTTGTGGAACGATGAGGACGCCTTTGGCATCCTTCAGGTGGTCGCGAAACCACGTCATATTGGGATCCCTGAGCAGGCTTTGAAAGGATAGGCGCGCCTTGTTGACGAGTTCCTGTGCCTCGGCAGATGCCGGGTCTTCCGCCTTGGCAGGAAGTACGGTAAAGGACAACAGAACAGCAACCAATAGTACCCAGCCCCCGACCTGCAGCATGATCGCACGGCCAATAGGATTCTTTATCGTCTCGTTCATCGCCACCCCCTTTGGTTAATAGGTTTGGCCTTAGCCCTTCCTCCACGATAGCAGCTTGTCGCCTCTAACTAACTATATCTCTTCTCTAGGGGAGATCACAATTTCAGTCATCGTGCTGGATACAGCGTCGCGGGAAGTGTGCATGAGTTTACCGACATGACATTTAGAGATCGGAAGTCCAAGAGAGATTAAGTGTTGAAATGAGAACTTTTTGAATCAGGCGAGAAGAGGCTTTGGAGACTCAGACTTTCCGCCGGGATGCGACGGTGAGCCATGCATCCCAGCGGACGCTTTGTGCCTGGTCATTTGGAACGCGCGTATTTGACGGGTGGCGTGAGCGTCGCGCGCCACACGTACAGGTAGTTCACCAACTCGACAGCGGCGTCTTCGTCGATATGAGACGTCCGTACCATCTTCACCGTGTCTTTAATTCTCCGCTGGTAAGTATTGGATTCTCCGTACAGAAAGGCCTTCCTTAACGAACGGGCGCAAACATGGGCCAGGCGAAAACGGGAAAGTTATCGGGTTGGATACATTTAAGTCGGAAACGATACCGGGTGGGAGGGATTAATAGACAGTACTGGAAGTGTTATTACGCCACGCCGTGCTGTCTGAACCATGCCTGCAGGCGTTTCCAGCCGTCCTGGGCCTGCTCTCTTCGATAGCTGGGCCGGTAGTCGGCATGAAAACCATGCGGTGTGTCCGGGTAAACAATAATCTCAGAAGAATTGCCGGCTGCATTCAACGCTTGTTTCATTTGCTCAATTGTCTCGAGCGGGATGCCCTCATCGGCACCGCCGTACAGACCGAGCACCGGCGCTTTCAACGATCCAACGAGATCAATGGGATGCTGCGGCTGCATCTTAGAATGCTCGCCGATGAGCCGACCATACCAGGCGACGCCGGCTTTCAGTTGCGTGCTGTGAGCCGCATACAGCCAAACGATCCGTCCGCCCCAGCAGAATCCCGTGATGCCCAGCTTCCGGATGTTTCCAAACCCTGAGTCCTTGGCCCAACCAGCCGTAGCATCGAGATCCGCCATCACTTGCGCATCCGAGACTTTTGAGACAACCTTCGTCCGGATTTCGTTGATATCGGACAGCTTGGAGACATCGCCCTGCCGCGCATAGAGCTCCGGCGCGACCGCCAAATAGCCCAGTTTCGCCAGGCGGCGGCACACGTCTTTGATGTGCTCATGCACGCCGAAGATCTCCTGGACGACGAGCACGGTGGCGAAAGGGCCGCCTTGGGACGGCATGGCCTGGTAGGCCGGAAGGCTCCCATCGCTGGTCGGGATCTTGACCTCTCCGGCCGTCAATGAGTCGGCGTCCGTGGTCACGGTCTGAGCGGAAATCGGCCGAACGGCCAGAGCAAATCCGGTGGTGAGCGCGGTCATCACGAACCCGCGGCGTGTCACGCGCGCTTTGGGTATCGACTCCAGCATGCGCCGAATGCTTTCCGCTTGCTCTCCCATAGTGTCCTCCTCTTCTGAATCAAACGAAGACGAGAAGTATAGATTGGCGTGATCGAGATTGCCAGTTTCCTGACAGGGAGGCAGGATGTTTTCTAGGAACTGTTAAGGACGGCCGAACTCGAAGATGTCAGTGCCGGTCAGTTCCGTCCATTGTCTTCTTCGCGCAAAATGACAATTTCAACCCGGCGATTTTTGGTGCGATTTTCAACGGTGGGAGCAATCCGGGGGCGGTGGTGCGCATACCCCGCGGCCGAAAGGCGCGCCGCTGCGATGCCTCCGTGCTCGACCATGTATCGCAGCACTGTGGTCGCCCTCATCGTCGAAAGCTCCCAGTTGGAGGGAAACCGATTCGTCGTGATCGGCGCATCATCGGTATGACCCTCGACCAGAATCCTATGCGGTACTTGCGTAAACAAGGGGATCAGACCGTCGAGAAACTTTTTGCCTTCAGGGCGAAGCTCTGCCTCAC
>VBON01000204.1 GCA_005877525.1 Nitrospirota bacterium | reverse complement strand
ACAACCTGGAGTATACCGTAGCGCATTCGAATTAAGCGAGGTGTACTATTTGACCTTGAGCTCAGTCCAGGCGCGGTCATAGAGTTTGATCGCGTCGCCGACGTCCTTGATCCACTCGAGCCGCGCGACGACCGATGCAGGGGGGTAGACGGCCGGATTCTGCGCGATTTCCTTCGGTACGAAAAGGCGCGCCTCCTCGCTCGCGCTGGCATACTTCACCTTGGATGTGGTGAGGGCGGCGGTCTTCGGCTCCAGCAGAAAATTGACGAACGCCATCGCCTCGTCCTTGTGCTTTGACGACGTGAGAACGCACAAGTTGTCCTGCCAGATCGTCCCTCCCTCCTTGGGGATCACGTACTTGATGGACGGCCGCTCGGCCGCGGCCCGCAAGATCGTCCCGCTCCATCCGTGGGCCAGCGCGACCTCGCCGGAGACCAGGAGCTGGTCGTAGTTCTCGCTCGTGTAAGTCTTCACCAGGGGCTTCTGCGCCATCAGCCGAGCCTTGGCCGCTTCCAGCTTCGCGGGCTCTGTCGCGTTCAAGGACTCACCGGCCGCGCGCAGGGCCATGCCAAAGACCTCACGCTCATCGTTCAGCAGGCTGATCTTGCCCTTGTAGCGCTGGTCCCATAGGACCTGCCAACTCGCAGGCGGCGGCGTGACCAGATCGGCGTTATAGCCGATGCCGGTCGTGCCCCAGAGGTAGGGGACCGAATAGGTGTTCTGAGGATCGTAGTAGAGGCCCTTGAGGTGCTTGTAGACATGGGCAAGGTTGGGGATCTTCGCCGGATCGACCTCGGCCAACAGGCCCTGCTTGATGAGGATCGAGACCATGTAGTCCGAGGGAACCACCACGTCATAGCCGGACGCCCCGCCCTGGAGCTTCGCGAGGAGCTCTTCGTTCGAGCCGAAGCTGTCGGTCAGCACCTTGACGCCGAACCGCTCTTCGAACTGCTTAACCGCCGTCTCTTCTGTATAGTCCGACCACGTGAACAGATGCAGCGTCACGGGTTTCGCCCTCCCCTGCTCATTCCCCGCTTGCCCGCACGCGACCACGAACATCAGCATCAATGCGACGATAGCAAGACCTCGAAGACAGAGGACCACCCCTTCCCATCCCTCCCCCCTCGAGGGGGAGGGTGAGGGTGGGGGGGCCAATTTTTTTAGCAGTGAAGGCATACATTCTCGTTCGTGCTGAGGCTCTCGAAGCACTGCTACCGATTCCAGAACTCTTTCAGTGAGTAGCCCGCTTGCTTGAGGATCTTCGCTAAGGTGGGCCGATCTATTTCTTTACCAGGATGGATAGCGATAGTTATCTGCCGACCATCGGGATGCCCCCACACGCGGTGGCTCCCATTTTCATGGCGATACTCGGACCATCCCTTTGCCCTCAGAAAGGCAAGGAGGTCTCTTAGCTTCGCCATATCGAAATGGCATAGACCTCATCAGGTCCTTGGGCTTTCCTAGGCGGCACAGGGAGCGGAACCCCTCGTTCCATGAGGCATTCCAAATGACTTTCAATGGCGCGGTAAAGCTTCCGCCTGGTCTTTTCTTTCGTTGTGTCCATGGCCACAACCGGCAAACCGGCTGGCCAGGCAGACCAGGTACCTTTCCCTCGATGCCATTCAATCGGATACCGGTACCGCGCCAGCAGCGCCGGCGCCTCTTTCCGTAAAGCTGCACTGTGCGATTTCATAAATCCATTATGCCCTACTCGCCTGGCTTTTGAATAGTCAACATAGTCGGTGGAATCGTGCGTTGCCCAAAAGCGGGCCTCCTCGCGTTCATTCCTGAACTTGGGGAGCGTTTTGAATTTCTTTCTCATACGTCGTTCGCTCCTTTCTGCTCATACCCATCCCATTATAGACACCTCAAAGCCGAAAAGGCGACTGGTACTATTGCTTCCGCGCCATAAGTCGAAACAACCACCGGAATATGGCCCCTACCACAGTGTACAAAACCACATTGAGACCCATTGAGATTCCAAGAACAAGAACAATTGTGCTGAGAGGAGGATCCTCAAGAGCATCAAGAGCGCCTGTCATCATCCAAGTCGGCCAAAGAGTGATAGCCAAATACGGCCATTCGAACACTCCTCCTTGAAGCCTGCCAATAATGAGAATCATCACGGGTACAAGGAAACCAGCAAGGCTCCAATACAGAAGTGAATACCTCTTTGTAGTCATAGCATCCAGTTTTTCCCTCTCACCCTTCTCCTTCGAAGCGGTGGCGAGGGCTTCTTGCGGGTGGCGCCGAGCGGGGCGCCCCGATGAGCCAGAGCGCCTACAGCCGAGTCCGCGGGGCTGCGACGGCGACAGGACCCGCTCCTTCTGTTCCCCCTCACCCTGACCCTCTCCCTCCAGGGGAGAGGGAATCTTAGCGTCGCTGCACCCACGTCGCCACCGCCACCAGCGCCATGGACACCAGCACCAGGATCGCCGACAGCGCGTTCACCTCCGGCGTCACCGCCGACTTCAGCATCCCGTACACCCTGATCGGCAGCGTCGTCGAGCCGACCCCCGCCGTGAAGAAGCTGATGATGAAGTCGTCCAGCGAGAGCGTGAAGGCCATCAGCAGCGCGCCGATGATGCCCGGCATCAGCAGCGGCAGCGTCACGCGCTTGAAGGCCACCCAGGGCGTCGCGCCGAGGTCCAGCGCCGCCTCCTCCAGCTGCGGGTCCAGCTTGCGCAGGCGTGCGCGCACGATCAAGGCCACCACCGGGAAATTGAAGATCGTATGCGCGGTGATCATCGTGACCAACGAGAGCGGCAGCTTGATCATCACGAAAAACAGCAGCATCGCTACCCCCATCATGATTTCCGGGATGACGATGGGCATGAGCAAGAACCCTTCGAACGCGCCCTGCCAGCGGAACGGCTGCCGCTCCAGCGCCACGGCGGTCAATATCCCCAGCACGCCGGCGAGCACGGTCGACACCGTCGCGACGATGAGGCTGTTCACCGTGGCCGCCAGCAGCGCCTGGTCCGTGAACAGCATGGCGTACCACTGCAACGAGAAGCCCTGCCAGCGGGCGGAGAGCTTCGAGGCGTTGAACGAGAAGACGATCAGGATCGCGATCGGCAGGTAGAGGAACAGCAGATC
>VBON01000203.1 GCA_005877525.1 Nitrospirota bacterium | reverse complement strand
AGCTTTAGGATTGTGGTCGTGAAGGCCGGGTATCTCGTTCCACCAATTGCCAGGATAGCGAATCCCAATTTGATGGCGCTCACTCCCGGCGCCGTCAATCAGGACATCGTCCATTTGCCTACGAACAAATATCGTATTCCGAGCTATCCCTTTGTACCCGATTTGAAGTGGAAGCCGTTTACGATCATCTCGGCACGCTCCCCACAAGAATCGTAGCGGGAAGAACGATAGGTCCTCAGCCAACTGCCTTGGCCGCCGATTGTTGGCGATAAATCCCCTAATCTTTACTAATGCGCGAGGTGTCGATTCACCATGGGTTCCGGGTCGCCTGGCATCTAGTCCGTGTCGTCCTGATCGCGCCCAATGGTTGAGGGGGGCTGGAGGCCCGGACCACGATATGCCAATTTGGCCATCACGGCCATCTGCGGCCATCTGACCGGTTGTGGACGGGGACGGCTTTGCGGGGTTATCATCTTGCCAGAGGCTCAACGGATGGAAGCGAATGGCCGGAATTCTGAAACCGGACGACATTGGGGCGCAAACCCCAGAAGAGGAGAGCCTATATGCGGCGCAGAACGTTCTTTGCAGCATCCGCTGCGGCCGGACTCTCGATCTATGCGCGCGGTGGGGAGCATGGCTCATTGGAGCGGGGCGACATTCCCAAAAGGGTCTTCGGGAAAACGGGCGAGCGACTGACGATCATCGGTCAGGCTGGTGGTCGATTCCCGATGTGCAGTTACGAAGACGCAAAGGACATTACGCTTCGCGCTTACGAACTCGGCGTCAATTACTTCGACAACGCCCGGATTTACTGGGAGGGGAAATCGGAACAAGTCTACGGCGCCGTATTGGCTCCATTCCGAAAGCACATTTTTCTCACCACTAAGTCCCCTCAGCGTTCTCGCCAAGGGGCGGAGGCAGACCTCGAGAAGTCCCTGCGGGCTCTGAAGACTGATTATATAGACCTGTGGCAGATTCACCAGGTCTCCACGATGGACGAAGTGGAGCAAATCTTCGCGCCCGGCGGAGCCATTGAAGCTTTCGAAGCGGCCAAGAAAGCTGGCAAATGCCGCTTTATTGGCTTTACAGGACACCATGACCCGGAGGTTCATTTGGCAATGCTGAAGAGGTATGACAAGTACGATTCAATTTTGATGCCTCTCAACCCGGCCGACCCCTCATACCTGAGCTTCGAGAAAAACGTCCTGCCCATCGCCGTCGAACGGGGCATGGGTATTCAAGCAATGAAGAGCACGGCGAACGCAAAGTTGCTTCAGGCAATTTCCTTGAAGGATTGCTTGTCTTACGTCCTCAGTCTGCCGATTCACTGTCTGGCGCTCGGCTGCACGACCCTAGGCCAGATCGAAGACGACGTCCGAATCGCTCGGCACTTCAAGCCTTTGACGGAAGAGCGGCTTGCGCAAATCCGTGAAGACGGAGCCAAGTTGAAAGGACCACAATTGGAAGATTGGAAGAGAAACATCGAGGAAAAGGCAGGTAGGTCCCCAGCGAGCAGGATACAGCATGGATGACCGCCGCATCGTTAGCGACGAGGCTCTACAGCAGAAACCGAGAGCATCTTGTCGGCTCGCGAAGGTTTCTCCGCCTTTCTCCGCCTGTGGTAAGTCTTGACAGGCACGGAGGACACGGAGAGTCTCGTTTGGTTTGGCGCTCGTCACTTTCTCGCAGAGTTGCGATCAGTCCACCAGCAATTCCCAGCTAAATCCGGGACGATCCGGTGGTCTCATATAAATGCCTTCGGGTCCCCGCGTGATACTGTTATCCTCCTCAAACTGCCGATAGACTTCGGGCGGTCCGCCTGGTGGTGGCATAAACATTTCGCACCACGGGCTATTGGGTGTGGCAAGAATGAAATGCGCCGCGCCGTGCTGCCACCCGGCGTGGGGAATAACCGGAATATTGTATGCGGCTGCCAAGGCCCCAATATGGCGTAGCTCGCTGAGCCCCCCGCACCAGGTTATGTCGGGCTGCCAAATGTCCGCCGCATGATGTTCCAGCAGAAGCCGGAAGCCGTAACGGGTGTATTCGTGCTCGCCCGTAGCTAACAAAGTGGATTTGATTCTTTCGTGCAGCCGCCCGAAGCCGTCATAGTCATCGGGCTGCAGGCACTCCTCCATCCAGTAGATTCGGTAAGGCGCCACCATCGTCGCGAATTCGATGGCGTATTCCTCGGTGAGCGCCATCCAGCAGTCCAGCATAATGTCACCGTCGGCTCCCAAGAGTTCACGCGTTTTCTTCACAAGCTCAAGGTTCTTCTTCAAGCCTTCGCGACCGTCTGCCGGACCGTAGGGGACGGCCAGCTTCAGCCTCCGGAACCCAAAGGCGATGTGTTGCTCAATATCGTTTCCCGTGCAATAGGCAGGGATTTTGGGCTTAGTTCCTCCACCCAATAGCTTCCAAATCGGCATGCCTAAAGCATTGCCGATGATATCCCAGAGGGCCATATCCACCGCACTCAGGGCATGAATGACGAGACCCTTGCGACCATAATAGAGGGTTGAGCGCCACATCATGTCCCAGAGCATTTCGACGTCGAAGGGATCCTCACCGATGAGCAGCTTGGTTAAATGCCTTTCGATTACATAGCCGCATCCAGGCC
Source organism: Nitrospirota bacterium (assembly GCA_005877525.1). Classification (GTDB taxonomy): domain Bacteria; phylum Nitrospirota; class Nitrospiria; order Nitrospirales; family NS-4; genus NS-11. The sequence continues at coordinate 219 of VBON01000203.1, read as the reverse complement.
CGCCAAATCCGATCCCTTTTATCCCCTTGTCCGTGGCGATCTCGACAGCGTCAGGCCCCAGATCATCCGCCATAAACGAGTCGCGCCGGGCCTTGTACTTGGGATAGATCGACATGGGATTAGCGACTAGCGCCCCACCGGTGGACCATGACCCGGGCGCAGGTTCGTAGCGCGGCATAGGCTTCTTCGGTTCGGGGTGAACCATCCTGACGCCGGTGA
>VBON01000209.1 GCA_005877525.1 Nitrospirota bacterium | reverse complement strand
TCTTTCGCGACCTCCGATTTGTCTATTGAGGACCTTTCCCGGCAGCTGTTAGCGGGAATCTTCAAATGCGAGGGCGATTATTTTATAATCTTTGTCTGATAGAATGTTTTTGATGCCGACTGACTGTTCAGGTCGCGGTGTGGGCGTAGGATCCTGATGGATAAGATCATAAAGGTAGAAGATCGCTTCTATATCCTCGCCACGTCGTCCATGAACGATGATCGGACGCGGGTGCTGAAGCAGGATGAGCTCTTCGGGGTGTTCGATCGCTTTGGAGACATCCATTCTTACGACCTCGGCGAGCAAGGCTTATATCTCGAAGGGACCCGTTTTCTGTCCCGGTTCCTGTTCAAGCTGAATAACGATCGCCCGCTGTTATTGAGTTCGACGGTGAGGGACGACAACGCGCTGCTCTCGGTCAACCTTACCAACCCGGATGTCTATCAGAACGGCGTTGTGGCGATGCCGCGCGGCACACTCCACCTCCTGCGCTCTAAGTTTTTGTGGAAAGGTGTCTGTTATGAGTGCGTGCGCATTGGGAATTATGGCGTGGTCCCGGTAGAGCTGTCGGTATCCTTCGAAGGCGAAGCGGATTTCGTGGACATCTTCGAAGTGCGGGGCTTCAAGCGGAAGCGCAGGGGACGGCTGTTGGAGACGCGCGTGCAGAAAGGGAGGCTGGTGTACGGTTATGAAGGCCTCGACAGTGTCCTGCGGCAAACCTGTATAGAGTACTTCGCCCCACCGGCCCTCAAACCCTCTCAGCTTTCACGATCCTCGATTCGTTTCGAAGGATCCCTGGAGCCCAAGGGCGAGGCCAACATCTTTCTCAGCATTTCGTGCGAGGTCAATGCAAGCGACTCTGAGCGGCACTCCTATGAAGAAGCTTTTGCCCAAGCCTCTCAGACCAGGAATGCCATCCCGCAATGCGAAGTCAGCAGCTCGAATGAATGGTTCAACGACTGGGTCAATCGTTCTGTCGCCGATCTGTCAATGATGGTGACGCATACTGCCCACGGCCCGTATCCTTATGCCGGAGTGCCATGGTTCAGCACAGCATTCGGGCGCGACGGTATCATTACGGCACTCGAGCTTCTCTGGATCAATCCGGCTCTGGCCAAAGGCGTATTGACCTATCTGGCCGCTACGCAGGCCAAAGATGTGATCCCCGAGCAGGATGCCGAACCCGGCAAGATTCTTCATGAGACGCGGCGTGGGGAGTTGGCAACGCTCAAAGAGATCCCTTTCGGCCAGTATTACGGCAGTGTCGATTCAACTCCGCTGTTCGTCATGCTGGCCGGTGCTTATTACGAGCGCACGGGGGACGGGCCTTTCATCGAGGCGTTGTGGAGTCACATCGAACGCGCGTTGTACTGGATGGATACTTATGGCGATCGGGATGGGGACGGGTTCGTAGAGTACTTCCGCCTATCGCCGAAAGGTCTGGTTCAGCAGGGGTGGAAAGATTCCAAGGATTCGGTATTTCACGCGGACGGGTCATTGGCTGAAGGGCCGATTGCGCTTTGTGAGGTTCAGGGCTATGTCTATGCGGCGAAGCGAAGCGCCGCCGAATTAGCCGCAGTCCTGGGACATCGTCAGCGTGCGGTAGAACTGTTGCATCAGGCCCAGACCCTTCAGGAGCAATTCGAACGGATCTTTTGGCTCGAAGATCGCTCCACGTATGCGCTGGCGCTCGACGGCAAAAAACGGCCCTGCCAAGTACGAAGCTCCAATGCCGGTCACTGCCTCCTGACGGGGATTGCGGGCAAAGATCATGCGCGCAGGGTCGCAGACACCCTCTTGCAGAAAAACTCCTTCTCAGGATGGGGCATCCGGACATTGGACGCGGAAGAAATTCGATACAATCCCATGTCGTACCACAACGGTTCGATCTGGCCTCATGACAACGCGTTGATTGCCTTTGGATTGGACCGATACGGATTTAAGGAACCGGTATTGCGTGTGCTGAGCGGTATGTTCGAAACGAGCTTCTGGGTCGATCTCCACCGCTTGCCGGAATTGTTCTGCGGTTTCGCTCAGGGCCACGGCGAAGGGCCGACCCTCTACCCTGTCGCCTGTGCGCCGCAATCATGGGCTGCCGGCGCAGTCTTTTTGCTCTTGCAGGCCGCGTTGGGCATTGAAATCAGGGCCCTTCACGGAGAAGTGCGCTTTACTCACCCGATGCTTCCTGAGTTTCTCAGGGAGCTACGGATCAACAACCTCCAAATAAGAAAGGCTGTTGTGGACTTGTCGTTGCAACGTCATGCTCAGAATGTGAGCATCGGCATCCTCCGCCGGGAAGGCGAGGTGGAGATTACAGCGGTGAATTGAATTCCCTCCTAAACACTGCTCGACGGACTTCGTCGTCATCCTGAATTGTCTTCCGCTCTCAGTTCCTCAAGCCTTTTATAATACTTTCGCCTAGTAGTAATCACTTTAGATTAGGGCTATCGATTACCTGTCATCCAGGTCGTCTGCGGAACCGGAAGAAAGTGAGGTCTTCGATGATCAATCTTAGCCTGACCCCCGACCAGTTCAGAGTGCTCTTCGAGATGGTCATCTTGTGCATTGCGTCCACAGAGAAGTCTCCGGCGCGAGAAGAAATGAAGGAAGTCCTGCAGACCATTCAAGCTCAAGTTACTGATCTCTGCGGAGATCAGGCTATCGTAGGAAGACGATGATGTCAGTTTCGTGAAGGGTTTTCAAACCAATGAGGTTGCGGAGGTCATGATGGCCACACGGAAACTCATAAGCCTGTGGGCTGTTTTTTTACTGTTAAGCCTAGGCCTGCCAGGCCTTGCTTGGACGGCCGATCCTGCTGTGAAACAAGGGACAGATTCTTTAAGTCCGCCCTCAGCCACCTCCAGCGTGAAAGGCCAAGTGTTAAAGATAGAACCTGATGCCTTCGTTCTGGGGACGGATGGAGGCGGCCAAGTCCGCCTCAAAATAAATAAGGACACAAAAGTGGAACGCGCCCTCAAGGTGGGAGATAAGGTCCAAGCTGAAGTCGGTGCTGACCACCAACTGGTTAGCCATCAGAATAGCACGTCTGGATATTAGAGTTGCCGCATCACGCATATTTGCCGGCATGCAGGATCCCAACGAATAGGAACTACAAAGAGGCCAACAGTGGTATCCGTCATATGGCTTTTCGGTTCGTGGGTTTTTCCTTTCAAATTGTACTGACACTCCGGCGACGTAACGCTAGGTACACACATGCTTGGACATTTTCCTTCTCCAGAGGGAGCTTTTATCGGTTGCTCTCTTCCATGGGGCTTTGGTACCAATCATGTAAAGGTAGGGCATGGGTCTTTTGGGTGCAAACCGGTGCAAACCTAGGTTTCCTGCTTTTTTCGTTTCAGTTTGTTTGATTAGGCTGTTCTAAAAGGGAGGTTCAAAATGAGGAGACACATAGGACTCGTTGGAGTAGTGGCAGGTGCGATGCTGCTAAGTTTGGCTTCGGTCCCCGGCGCTGCTGAGAACCCCTCGTTGCTTGTTGTAGAAAGCGGTAAGGGGAGCATAAAACCTGAGACCTCTCAAGATCAGCAAGACAAGCAACGGCAGATGCAAGAGCAAAACCTTCAGGAACGTCAGCGGCTCCAGCCACAGTCCATGAAGGAAGGGGTAGAGGCGCCGCCGTATAAGGAAAATCCACCTATCGGCGGACAAAAGGAAGCGGGGCCGGCCGATTTTCCGCAACCAGCATTCCCCTGGGTGAAGGGTGAGCTGATGCAGATCGAGGGCGATTTCTATGTCCTCAAGGACGCGGAAGGAAAAGAAGTGCGAGTCCATGTGGACAAGGGCACGAAAATGCAGGGCGCCTTCACCGTCGGCGATATCCTGGAGGTAAAGAGAACATTGCCGGGACACGCTCTGGAGATTCGTAAGTCAGCCAGCGCACTGAATGCGCCTGCGTCCAGCGCCAGCTCCGGTACGGGGGCAACCTCGAGCGAGCGCATTGTCAAAGATGAACAAGTGACCTTGGGCGGTGCCAAGCAGGCCGTCCGTGGTGAAGTCCTGAGGATTGAAGGCGACAATAATTATGTGATCAAGGATGGCCATGGCAATGAGGTACGGCTGGCCGTGAATCAGAATACTCGAATGTTCTGCGGATCTGAGATGACCGGTTCAAGCCTCCTGCCGGCACCATCCGCGAGCGACAAATCCGGCGCCAAAGGGCAGCCGCAAGATCTGGCCAAGACGGCAGAGCAGCAAGGCTCTGAGGTCGGACCAGGGACTAAGCCCAGCAAGGACAAGAGCGCAGCCGCTTCCGAGTGCGCTTTTAAAAAGGGGGACATGATCGAAGCGGAAATTTCTGATATGGGTACCGCCACCTTTATCAAACAAGCTGGTCGCGCGCAGCCTGGACAGGCCTTGCCATAGTTTTATGGGGCCCCGAGGGTGCAGAGTTTCCGGACTAAAGGAGGAGATCATGAGAAAACAGGTTAGTTGGATCATGCTTTCAATGTTTCTGGGGTTTATCAGCTCCACATCGCTTTATGCCGCGGAGCCGATGATTCCAAGTGGGCCCCCCCAAACGGGGGATGAGGTATTGGCTAAGAAAGATGCCGAGGCGATGAGGGGGAAATTGCTGAAGGTAGACGGTGAGCTCCGCCCGGTAAGGAGGTAACTGTGCGAACCGGAGGCAATACCAAGTTTGATGGGAACTTTAAGGGTGCAGCAGGCGACTGGATCGAGGCGACGGTGACACCTGACATGCATATCCAGTCTGTCAAGAAATCTACTCCGGCCTATACGTTGGAGGGCGACGTGCTGAAAGTCGATGGCAATTTCGTAACTGTAACGGGCGAAGGAGGAAAGGAAGTACGGCTACAGACTGGTAAGGACACCAAGCTGACCGGGAGTCATAAGGTGGGTGACAGGATCCGTGCCGAATACACACCTGACGGCCAAATCCTGTCGATCAAGGAAGTCAAAATCCCACGCGGGCCGGGAGGTGCGTGAGCTCAAAACCATCACGCGCTGTTCTCATTGAGGACGTCCGGGAGCAACCGCGGGTGAATATCTGCCTTATGCAGGAGGTGTGAAATG
>VBON01000208.1 GCA_005877525.1 Nitrospirota bacterium | reverse complement strand
TCTCTTCCATTTCGCGCATATTATGCGAGGTATAGAGCACCGACATCCCGCTGCTTCGGCGCATCTCCAGAATCAGAGCTCTGGTCTTGGCTGCGATGTCGGGGTCGAGGCTGCCCGTCGGCTCGTCGAGGAACAGCACCTTCGGCTCAGTAAGAAATGCCTTCGCAAGCGAAAGCCTGGTCATCTGGCCGGAGGACAGCTTGCGGGTGAGCTTCGTCCGAAATTCTTCCATCTCCAGTCGCTTAATGATGTGATCGATCCGCGAGGCGATGCGATCCAGCCCATAGAGCTTTCCCACTACCCTGAGGTTCTCTTCCACAGTCAGGGCTTGAGGCATCGACACATAGGTCGAAGAGAAGTTCACCTGGCCGAGAATCACCTCACGGTGTCGTTCGAACGGCAACCCGAACATCCGAATGGCGCCGCTGGTAGGGGTAATCACGCCAAGGAGCATGTGAATGGTCGTGGTCTTGCCGGCGCCATTTGGACCCAGCAGCCCTAGAATTTCGCCGTCCCGGATCTCAAAAGAGATGCCATCCACGGCCCTGAACGAATCAAAGCACTTGGTCAGATTCTGGACTTCAACGACGGCAGCCATGGGTGGTTCGTGAAGCGTTAGAAAAGAGTCTCGGAAAGAGCTTGCGTGTGGCAGGTCTCGCACTTTCGGCTCAGGATCTTCCCTTTGTATTCCTGCTTGCCGTCGTGACACCGAAAGCAGTCCGTGGTCCGATGCGCTTTCACCATTGAAGCGTCGAGCGCTTCCCTCTCAGCCTTCGGCAACTCATCGAGCTTGATGTGTCCCCGCGGCACGACGCTCGAATAGCCTTTGTATGGCTGGCTGTGTACGACCGTCGCGTGGCAGGTGGTGCAGCCTTCGCCCTTGCCGCGCTTGTTGAAAGCCTCCATATGCTTACGGTGCTCCATGATCAGTCCGGCCTTTTTAAGGGGTCCGGAAAGGTCTCTCGTTGCCAATTCAGAAATGCGCAGCATGTTCCGATGACAGGAGAGGCAGACCTCCGAATGAACCGTGGCCTTCAAATCCTCCGGCCTCTTTGGTGTTCCGACAAAAGTCACCCACACATCGTGCATGCCTTTGATTACCTTGTCCTCCATAAAGCCCTCGAAGGTGGGCCTCACATGGCAGGCGACGCAGGTCACCTCTTTGTGAGTCGAGACGGCCCAGCTTTCATAGGAGGGCTTGATGGTGTGACACGACGCGCAGAACCTCGGATCGTTCGTTAAAGGGATCGCAACGGCCGCGGCGACGACCCCCAAGACCGCCAACGTGATCACTATCACGGCGATCTTCGGGATGTTCACCTGCATTAACCCTGCGCACCGCCCTTGCGGGTAAAGCGCCGGCTGATCAACGCCGTTAGGCTTTCAACGTCATCGGGGTCGAAGATCGGCACGCCGGCGGGAGCGCGTTCGAGTGCCTTGTTGGTCACAATCGCAAGCAGGCCTTCGGCAGAGACCTCCACTTCACCGATATGGTCGCGTACCACAAGAATCTTGGGATGTCCCTCGCTCTTCCATCCCTCGGCGATGATCAGGTCGATGCCATCGCCAATATAGCGGGCCCGCAATTGCTCGACTCCGACCTCCTGCTCAGTATCTGTAAAGAGGGCTAAGCTTCCTTTCGACGTGATAATGACCGTCTGGGCTCCCGCCTGTTTGTGCCGCCAGGAATCCTTGCCTTCGGTATCCATGTTGAAGCCGTGCCCGGCATGCTTGATCGTCGCGATCCGATACCCTTCTTTCACCAGCTCAGCGATGAGCCGCTCGATCAAGGTCGTCTTGCCGCTATTGGACCGGCCCACGAAGCACAGGATGGGAGTGATGTGACTTGTCATTATGCCCCCCAACTCCCGAACACCTGGACATCCACGACATCGCCGGGTTTCAGCTTCTCCACCTCGACTGGAATGTCGATGAGCCCATTCGCCTTGACCATAGAGGTAAGAATGCCGGACCCCTGCGGTCCGGTCGTCCGCACCATCAACATTCCCCGCTCCATCCACAGGATGCCCCGCAGGAAATGACGCCGGTCCGGTCGTTTCGAAAACCGCTCTTGAAACACAGCCTGCACAATCGGTCGGGTGAGCACCTTATGGCCGCACATTTGGAGCATGGCCGGCCTCACCAGTTGCTCGAAAGTCACCATCGACGAGACCGGATTGCCAGGAAGGCCGAAGGCCAGCGTCTTTCCGATTTTCCCGAAGGCGACCGGTTGGCCGGGGCGAATCGCCAGCTTCCAAAAATTCATGTCGCCACCGAGCTCCTGAAAGACCGGTTTTGTAAAATCGTAGTCACCCATGGAGACGCCGCCGGAGAGCACGAGAATGTCCGCGTTCAGGCCCTGGCCGATCTTGGCTTTTAAATCAGCCGGATCGTCCTTGGCGATCCCCAGAAGATACGGTAGTCCTCCTGCCTCTCTCACCGCCGCAGCGATACCATAGCTGTTGGAGTTAATAATCTTCTCGTCCGTCAGCCGCTCATCAAGATCCGCTAACTCGTCCCCGGTGGAAAGAATCGCGACGCGCGGCCGCTGATAGACAAAAACGAACGGCTTGGCCAGAATCGCCAGCATGCCGGCCTCGGCCGGTCTGATCACTTTGTGTTTTGGGATAATACAGTCGCCTTTGCGCACATCCTCCCCCTGGGGCCGGATGTTAGCGCCCTGCTGTTCGGGCTTAAAGACTTTGACCGAATCGGGTTTCGCTTCGGTGTCCTCAATCTTGAGCACGGTG
>VBON01000207.1 GCA_005877525.1 Nitrospirota bacterium | reverse complement strand
CCTGATCCAGCGGCTTTACGAAACGCGCGTTCACCACCGCTGTGGGAATACCTTCTTCCTCAAGCCGTTTCGCCGCCGTCACCGCATGCGAGACAGCCACACCAATGGCCACGATCGCCACCTCCGTGCCATCGCGCAACAACTCGCCTTTCCCGATCGGCAACGCCTTCGGCTCCTGATCCATCGTGACGCCCAGGCTCAGTCCGCGCGGATACCGCACCGAGGCAGGCCCGTCATGCTGGACACAGGTTTTCAGCATATGTTGCAACTCGTTTTCATCCTTCGGCGCCATGACCACCATGTTCGGAATGTGGCGTAGAAACGCATAATCGAAAGCGCCGTGGTGCGTTGTCCCGTCTTCCGCGACCAGCCCGCCGCGATCGATGCAGAAGGTCACCGGCAGATTTTGCGTGGCGACATCGTGGAGCACCTGGTCATATGCACGTTGTAAAAAGGTAGCATACATCGCCACCACCGGACGGAGGCCCTGCGTCGCAAGACCCGCTGCGAATGTCACCGCATGTTGTTCGGCAATCCCCACGTCGTAGAGACGGTCCGGAAATTCTTTCTCGAAAATATTGAGGCCGGTCCCTTCGCACATCGCAGCCGTAATCGCGACGATCCGCTTGTCCTTGCGGGCCAGCTTGACCAATGATTCGATGGCGATCTGTGTATAGGAGGGCCGCGCCGCTTTCTTCGCCGGCGCCCCGGTCTCCCGAACAAAGGGTGGACAGGCATGGAACCACACAGGATTTTTTACTGCTGGTTCATAGCCCAACCCTTTTTTCGTAATGACATGGAACAACACCGGCCCCTTCATCTTCAAGATATTTTCCAAGGTGGGCAGCAGATACTCGAAATTATGTCCGTCAATCGGCCCCGCATACCTGAATCCAAGCTCTTCAAAGAGCAGCCCGGGCAGGATCGCGCCCTTGGCCAGTTCTTCAGCTCGGCGAGCCAACTTCTGCATGTCTTGGCCGATGTGGGGGATTTTCCCTAACAGTTGCCCTGTTTCCTCGCGCACTTTGGCGTAAAAAACACCGGTCAAGGACCGGTTCAAATAGGAGGAAATGGCTCCGACGTTCTTCGAGATGGACATTTGATTGTCGTTCAGAATAACCAGGAAATCTTTCCCCAACCCTCCGGCATGCTGCAAGCCTTCCAGCGTCATCCCGGCCGTCATGGCGCCGTCGCCGACGATGCAGACGACCTTGTGTCGCTGTTTCAACTGCTCACGCGCCTCGACCATGCCGTAGGCCGCGGATACACCGGTTCCCGCATGGCCTGCGTTGAACGTATCGTATTCACTTTCCTCGCGCTTACAAAAGCCGCTCAACCCTCCATACTGCCGGAGCGTGTGGAACCCCTCGCGACGCCCTGTCAGCAGCTTATGCACGTAGGCCTGATTACTGGTGTCCCAGACGATCTTGTCCTGCGGCGTGTTGAGCAGGTAGTGCAATGCGACCGTCAACTCGACCACCCCAAGGTTGGAGGCAAGGTGCCCCCCAACGTTGGCTACCACGCCGATAATCTGCTCCCGCAGTTCCTGGCATAATGCAGGAAACTGTGTCG
>VBON01000206.1 GCA_005877525.1 Nitrospirota bacterium | reverse complement strand
CATAAGCGCGCTCATAGTATCCGGTTGCCTCTTCCAGCCGGTTTTGTAGTTCGGCAATCCCACCCAGGCGGCGAAGGTCTATGGCAACGGCTTCAGGGTCCCCGAGTTCTTTATCGAGGTCGAGCGCCTGCTCAAAATATCCTCGCGCTTCGCTCAACTGCTTGCTCTCCTCAAGCACGGAACCGAGATTCGCCAAATTACTCGCCAACGAGCGCCCCTCCGACAGCTCCTTATTGAGAGTCATTGCCTGCCGGAAACTCTGTTGAGCATCTTCATGTTGCCCTTGTCGCAACTGGATCAGCCCAAGATTATTCAGCACAATCGCTTCCAGTTTGCGGTCCTTTAGTTCTCTCGCCAGGAGCAATGCTTGGCGGTAAAACCCCACGGCCTCATCAGGATTACCGAGAAGTTGAGCGGCTTGCCCCAGGTAGCCTAAACTTGCCGCCTTTAGCGCCTTATCATCGAGGTCGTGGGCAATCCCGAGTGCCTTTTGATGAAGTACGAGCGCGTCTGCAGGATGCCCCTGTCGGTCCGCAATGCCGCCCAAATCATTCAGCGTTTCCGCGACCAACCGGCGATCGTCAAGGCCCTCCGCGACTCGACGGACCTCTTCGAAGATCGTGCCAGCCCGTGCGACATCCCCTAGCGTGAGCGCTCGATGTCCTTTTTCCCGAAGCTGCTGGGCCTGCAGGCTGAGCAGAGACGGCGGCGGGCTGTGATCCGCCGCCTTTCCGGAGCAACCGAACGCGAACGCCAGGAAGAGGAGACCCCACGCGGCTCGTCTCATTCCTTCGTCGGCTCGTCCGCCCGCAAGCTTCGAAGGCCTGAGGTTGCGCCGGCCGCATTGTCTTCTACCCGTGCGGCCCGTCCCTTGGCGGCAAATATACTGATGGGAAAGGTTTTCTTGGCCCCTACCAAAATCTCGTTCACATCATCCATCGTGCCCTGCACGGAATGAACCAAAGGAGGCACGTCGTCGTGGGTGAGGCCTCTTACATCCTCCGTGGTGGCCTTCACGTTCTCAAGTATGGCAGGCAGTTTCTCCGTGGATGACTTCACGTCCTCCATGACGTCACCCACTCGATTCAGGCTTTTCCGGGCGCTCGCGGCCAGCGCCGGCACTTCTTTGGCGATGTTCTGCGACGCATTTTTGATGGTCGTGGTCGTCTCTTTAATTGTCGCGGTCGTCTCTTTGACATTGCCCATCACTTCCGGGAGCCCTGCCGAGGCCTCCTCGACATGAACGAGCGCGGCATGCCCGGTCTTGACCGTCGCTTGCACCTCTTCGACGATCCCGTCGACCTTTACCAGCGTCTTCCCCGTAGAATCCAGCATCGTTCTCACCGTCGCCATCAGATCGAACGGCTCGTCGGATTCGATGTGGCCGCCATCGGCGATCACAGGCAGATTCTTATTCCCGGGAGTAATTTCGATCTGCGGATCCCCAAGAAGACCTCCGGACTTCCCGATCTTGGCGACGGAATTAGCGCGAATCTTTTCCTGATACTTTTGCAAAATGGTTAGGGTAAACCGCGTATTATTCTGCTCCGTAAACTCGATCTTCCCGACCCGGCCCACCTCGAGTCCCAGCAGGATCACGGGATAGCCTACTTTCAGGCCGAAGCCTTCGCTGAAGACTGTCGTGACGTGATACTTTTTTTCGAACAGGTTCTCGTTTTGTCCTACGACGACCAGGACGCCCACGAGAACCAGAACCGGAACCAGCACAAACCATCCGACGATCTGGTGAATTCGAGCTTGAGAGAGATTATGGGTGTAATGCATCATGGCACCTCATGAGATGACGTCCTATTAGACACTAAACAACTCGAGCACACCTGGCTCCTGAGTCTTGAGCACCTCAGCCGGGCTACCTTCAGCCAGCAGCCGGCCGTTCCGAAAGAAGATCACACGGTCCATGAGGTCGAACAGCTTCGTTGGCGCGCCGGCGGATGTGACAAGAGTCAGTCCTCTTTTATTGCGTAATCTCTCGAAAAATTGGCGAAGCTTCGACAAGCCGGCCGCATCCAAGCCCACCAGCATGTCATCGAGAAAGAGAATTTCGGGCTCGAGGATTTGCGCGCGCGCCATCGCCACCAGCCGCGCGTCGCCCAACATCAGCTGAGCGGGGAACCGGTCGCGCAGGCCCTCAACGCCCCATTCGGAAAGTGCCGCGACCACTTTGGCTTCAATTTCCGATTCGGAAAGAACCGTATGATAGCGCAGAGGCAGGGCCACGTTATTGAAGACACTCATATTGCTGATCAGAGCCGGTTGATCGAATATGAAGCCAACCCGCTGGCGAAGATCAAGATATGCCGGCTCTCCAACGCGCGCCGGATTGACGCCCAAGAGCCGGACCGTGCCTTCAAGAGGCGCCTCCAGCCCGGCGGCCAGCCGCAGGGCGAGACCCTTGCCGGAGGCCGACAAAAGCCACCAGTTCCCCATGCTGCACCAGCAAGCTCACATCATCCACGCTCTGCCCTTCCCGAAGGAAGGCGGAAACGTGTTCAAGCTGAAGCACCGGCCCCGCCTTTATCATCAGTAGAACCCTACGGTCACGATAATGTCCAGCACCAAACAGATCGTTACGGTATTGAGCATCGCGCGAGTCGTTTGCTG
>VBON01000192.1 GCA_005877525.1 Nitrospirota bacterium | reverse complement strand
GGTTACCTGGCGGAGACCAGGCTCGCGCCCGCCGCATTTGTGCCCTCGTCCCTCGAATTACTTACGCGAGTCCTGTCCGTGTTTCTCCTCGATAAGGCGGTGTACGAGCTGAATTACGAACTCAATCATAGGCCGTCCTGGTTGAAGATTCCCCTGGAGGGGATCCGGGGGGCCATGGAGCTGCGTTAAGCATGCCGATTAATTTGGACGAATATCGCGACGTGGCGCCGAAGGGCACGATCGACCTTCTACGGCGCCTGAGCGAGATGGGAAAGGACAAACGGTTTCTCCATGTGACCGGAACCCGGTACGGGAGCGGCGCGCCCGAAATCCTTCGCCGCCTAGTGCCAATGATGCAGACCTTAGGGATCGAGACTCGCTGGGAGGTCATCACCGGCGGCCAGGACTTCTTTGGCGTGGCCAAAAGTTTGTACAACGCCATGCAAGGACGGGAGCAGGTCATTCCGGACGATATGTACCAGACCTATCTCGAGGTCAACCGGCGGAACGCCAAGACCCTCAATTTGGACGCAGATCTCGTCATGGTCCATGATCTTCAGCCGGCCGCACTGGTCGAGCAGCGGCCGCGTGGCCGCTGGGTGTGGCGGTGCCATCTGGATCTCTCCCAGCCCCAGCGGCGAGTCTGGAGCTTTCTCCGTCAGTTCGTGAATCGCTATGATGCGGCAGTCTTCTCACTGCCGGCCTTTGCCCAACGGCTGAACATTCCGCAGTATCTGATCTACCCATCCATTGACCCGTTGAGCGACAAAAACAGGGAACTGACCCGCAGTGAAGTGCAACACATTCTCGAGCGGCTGGCCATCCCCCGCGACAAACCGATCATTCTTCAGATCGCCCGGTTCGATCGCTTCAGCGATCTCCTCGGCGTCATCAACGCCTATCGTCTGGCCCGCAAGCACCATGATTGCCGGCTTGTCTTGGCAGGGGGTGGGGTGGTCCACGACCCCGAAGGGGAAGCGGTCCTCGCGGAAGTGCAGACCGCCACCGCGCATGACTCGGATATCCATGTCCTCCAACTCCCCCCGGAAGCCGATCTCGAAATTAATGCTCTGCAGCGCGCCGCCACCATCGTGCTTCAGCAATCACTGAAGGAAGGCTTCGCGTTGACGGTGGCCGAAGCGATGTGGAAGGGAAAGCCGGTGATCGGCGGAACGGCCAGCGGGATTCGCTTTCAGATTATCCATGAGGTGACCGGGTATACCGTGCACTCGGTCGAAGGCGCTGCCTTTCGACTCCGTTACTTGTTCAACAACCCGGAACTGATCGGGCGCATGGGCGCCGCCGCACGTGAGCATGTACGGCGTAACTTTCTCATCACCCGTCATCTCAGCGACTACCTGACATTGCTCTGCATCTTCAGAGACGGCAGCTCAGGCTGACACCGGACGCCTAATATGCGTCGAGTAGCCGGAGGGAAGCACGATCATGGCTGAGGCATCGCAGCATGCGGATCTCTTGATCGCGATCCCGACCTACAACAGCGCCACGACGATCGAACCCGTCACCCGGGCCATGGTAACCGGCCTGACGAAGTATTTCCCCGAGGCCTCCGCCGTGATGCTCAACGCCGATTGTGGGTCGCATGACGGGACGACCGAGACGTGGGAGCGGTTGCTCAAAGAGCTGTCAGCCCAGAAAGTTACTGCCGAGTCCGCCATGTCCCCGGAGAAAATGCTGCTGCCACTTCAAGCGGTGGCAGACAAGCGTGCCGCTTATAAGTTGATTCTAGAGCGCGCCCAGGAGCTGAACGTCACCGCCTGTGCGATCGTGGATCCCGATGTCCGCTCTATCACTCCGGAATGGGTCGAGGCGCTGTTGACGCCCATCGCTAAGCACGGCTACGACTATGTGGCGCCCCTCTATCGCCGACACAAATACGAGGGGACTATCACCAACAGTATCCTCTATCCCTTGACGCGCGCGCTGTACGGCAAGCGCATTCGCCAGCCGGTTGGCGGCGATTTTGGCTTTTCTGCAAAGCTGGCGACGCACTATTTAACAAAAAACGTGTGGAAGGAGCCTTTCTCCCCCCATGGCATCGATCTCTGGATGACGACCACGGCCGCTGCTGAAGGCCATCGTATCTGCCAGGCCTACCTTGGACGGAAGGCCCAGGTCGCCAAAGCCCACG
>VBON01000191.1 GCA_005877525.1 Nitrospirota bacterium | reverse complement strand
ATCGCCCGCCGTCGCGATGATGCCGCTCTCGACTCTCCGTCCAAGGATTTTCACCAGCGCCCTCGCCATCGGGACTGCGGCTTTGCCACCCCCGACCACCACGAGGCGCTTTAATTTGCGAAGGTCATAGACCCGCCGCCCGGCGTGCAGCCTATGCCCTTGGAGTGAGATATTGGCGATGACTGCCGCGTAGGGATCGACGGCGTATAAGGCGGACTGGAGAATGCGTCGAAGATCCGAGCGAACCGGTGAGGCAGGAAGAATCAGTGGGATGATTTGTCGGCTTTGAGGCACACCGTTGGGCAATCCTCCGGCCGGCGAGGAATCTTGATCCGATGGGTTCCTCGCGGGAGGTAATCCTTGCGGATTTCCGGATTGAGTAGCTTGAGTTCCAGGAAGTAGGTGCCGTACTGCTCGGCGACGAGCGCCAAATGGCGCTGCTTTTCGGCGATATTAATAGTGACGACCTCGGTGTTCAGTGGCGAGTAGAGATCAGCCTTGACCATACCAAGATATTTCTCGGGCTGCGAGAAGATCTCCTTCACGGCGATCACGCGCGGAACATACCGCATGGTTTCGTTGGCGGAATGCAAGCGCCAATAGTCCTTGATGTGCTGCTCGCGCATCGCCTTCATGATGTGGGCTTCTCCCGCATTATAGGCGGCCATGGCGAGGCTCCAATCCCCCAACATGTCGTGGAGTTTCTTGAGGTACTTGATGGCCGCTTCCGTGGACAACTCCAAGTTACGGCGATCGTCCTTCCAAATATTGTTCTCAAGCGAGAATAACCGCCCCGTCCTCGGAATAAATTGCCACGGACCGGAGGCTTTGGCTTTCGAATAGGCAGCGGAGATACATTTACTTTCCACCAGGAGGATGTATTTCAGGTCATCGGGCATTCCTGCCTCGGCCAACTGACGCTCGGCCGGAGGGAAGCAACGCCCCGTCCGCTTCGCCAGGATAATACTGTCGCCTTCGTCCTCCAGGAAACGGTAGAACTCATACTCGATCCGCTCCCGAACCTGCCACATCTGAATGGGCACAGGGTCTCGGGCGAATGTCATCGTGTCCGGCAACCGGTAGCTACTGAGGAACGGACGCATCCGAGGAGGTGCCACAATGGCCGGCAACTCGGGAGGGAGTTGCGCGGGCGGAGGCGTGCCGGCAGCCTCCGGTGCGAGCGAAGTCGATTCTGCGTCCAAGGACGCCGCTCCGAGGAGCACGACGCTCAGCAGAGCAAAAGCGCCTAGTGAGAGGAGCCACGTTCTATGAATACGGTCTTCGTGCATAACACGTAATTCTACCAAGCGTTGAGCGGATCAGCAAGGTTAATCCCTTAGTCATTCTGGTACAATTTTGTCGATGAACCGCCTACAAGTCCTCCAACAGACCATTATCGGTTGCCGGCAGTGCCCTCGGTTAGTGGCTTATCGGCAGGAAATGGCGCGCACCAAGGTGCGCCGATTCCAGGAATGGGACTATTGGGCCAAGCCGCTTCCAGGATTCGGAGATCCTCATGGACGACTGCTGATTGTCGGACTGGCTCCCGCCGCGCACGGAGGGAACCGCACCGGGCGGATCTTCACCGGAGACCGCAGCGGCGATTGGTTGTACGGCGCGCTCTACCGATTCGGCTTTGCGAATCGTCCCGGCTCGATCTCGCGAGAGGATGGCATGCGCCTGAAGGATTGCTTTATTACGGCAGCCGTCAAATGTGCGCCTCCTGGAAATAAGCCGTTACCGGAAGAATTTCGTCGCTGCCGGCCGTATCTGGTGCAGGAACTGGAACTGCTGAAACACGTTCGGGTGGTCGTGGCGCTTGGAAAGATCGCGCTGGAGGGTTATCTCAATGCCTGTCGGGAGCTTGGCCGGTCGATCCCCAAGCCGCGTCCCGCCTTCGGCCACGGCCGCATCCATGAGCTTCCCTGGGGCGTGACTCTGATCGCCTCATACCATCCGTCCCAGCAGAACACCTTTACCGGCAAGCTGACTGGGCCGATGTTCGACGCGATCTTTGCAAAAGCGCGAGATGCTCTGTCACTGTGAGGTATGGATCGGGGCTTCGACCCCTCCCCACGCTGGCGCCAGGCCTTGACGTGATTGGGCCAGCCGCTCACGGAGAGTCTGGTTTGCCGCAGGTACCGCTGCCTCGGCTTCCGCGAGAGCCGCTTGGGCTTCTTGATAACGACCGGTTCGCGTATAGATGTGCGCCAAGGTGTCCAGCGCATAAGGGCGAAATGAGTCACCTTGCGCCGATGCTTTCAGCGCCAGGCGCTCGGCCTCGTCAAGGCGGTCACCACGCTTCAGATAGACCATCGCCAGATTGTTGTTTGCGCCTGGATGATCCGGATG
>VBON01000202.1 GCA_005877525.1 Nitrospirota bacterium | reverse complement strand
AATTCTTGACCCCGAAGAATTCTACCGGCCGGTCCATAAGCGAATCTTCAGGGGCATGGTCGAGCTGGCGGAACAGAGCCAGGTCATCGATCTGCTGACCCTGACGGACCACCTGCGTCGAGGGGAGGCCCTGGATGCGATTGGCGGCACGGCCTATTTGACGGACTTGGCGCAATCCGTGGCCACCGCGGCCGGCGTGGCATACCATGCGCGCATGGTTCATGAAACTGCCGTCAGCCGGTCGCTCATCGTGGCCGCCACGGAGATCGTGTCGCGAGGGTATGAAGGAACGCGCCGGGTGGATGAGCTGTTGGACTTTGCCGAGCGCAGCATCTTCGGGATCGCCGAGAGGCGCATTAAGCGTCTGTTTACGTCCATGCAGGACGTGGTCGCCAGCACCGTGGCGCACATCGATCAGTTGTATACCCGCAAGGAAAGGATTACCGGAATTCCGACCGGCTTTCATGATCTGGATGAGCGGACGGCCGGGCTGCAACCGTCGGATCTCATCATTATCGCCGGCCGGCCGAGCATGGGGAAGACGAGTCTGGCACTGGGGATCGCACTCAATGCGGCCCTGAATCGAACGCGGCCGTATACCGTCGCAATCTTTAGTCTGGAAATGTCCAAAGAGCAGTTGTGCATGCGCTTGCTTAGCGCGGCGGGCAACTTAAACATGCACCGGATTAGGACCGGCCACTTGAACGAAGATGAATGGAAGACCTTGGCGCGCACGGCGAGCCTCCTGCATGACAGCCGCATCTATATCGATGATACGCCCGCGATTACCGTACTGGAGATGGGCGCGAAGATCCGGCGCCTCCGTGCCGAACACGGTCTGGATCTGGTGGTCGTGGACTACCTGCAACTGATGTCGGGAAGCGGCACCTCGGAAAACCGGCAACAGGAAATCTCCGACATCTCGCGCTCACTGAAATCCGTCGCCAAGGAACTCAACATTCCGGTGGTCGCCCTATCCCAGCTCAGCCGTGCAGTCGAGAATCGGCCTTCCAAAAGACCCTTGCTCGCCGATCTCCGCGAATCCGGCGCCATCGAACAGGACGCGGATCTCGTGATGATGATCTTTCGCAGCGAGATGTACGCCGCCGAGGTCGAGGAAGAAGACGACAAGCCTGACGAGGAGCACGTGGCCGAAATTCTGATTGCCAAACATCGCAATGGCCCCACGGGCATCGAGAAGTTGACGTTTCTGCCGGAATACGCGAAGTTCGGGAACTACCAGAATCCGGCGAGAATTTGACAGTCCGCCGGCGCCCACCTATAATCAATCGCAGAGTATGCCTCTCGGTTTCCGGGATCATCCGACTCGTCATCACACGTATCTTTTGAGGAGACTGCTTTGAGTCTTTCGAAGTCATGCCTTCGCTCGCTGGGATGGCTCCTGGCCCTGCTTGTTCTCCAGGCAGCGCTCCGTACTCCCGCTTTTGCCAGCACCCCTGTCGGCGACACGAACAGGCCGGTGACGTCCTCGGAGTCAGAATCCGTCACCAACCCGCTGGCCTATTATCATTTTCTGTTGGGCTACGAGCACTATCTGGCGAATAATCTCGAGACAGCATTGGCGGAATTCGACAAAGCCTTGTCCTTTGATCCAGGCTCCACAGTGTTACGGTTACGACTGGCGGTGTTGTTTCAGGCTCGCGGCGAGCATGCCAAAGCCCAGTTATACGCCGAGCAGGTGTTGGCCCGCGACCCCGCCGATGTGCAAGCTTTACAGATTCTAGCGACGGTCGCTGGCGTCACAGGGCACTCCGAACAGGCGATTGATTATTATCGGCGGATCATAACGTTGCGCCCCAATGAGGGCGAGGCCTATTTCGCGTTAGGGTTGGTTTATGCCGGGCTCAAACGATACGAGGAAGCCGAGGTTGTTGTACGGCAGGGCATTGGAGCAACCGCGGAATCGCCGATCGGGTATCTGTACCTCGGCCGGATCATGATGCAGCAGCAGGCCTGGAGTCGAGCGGTCGATGCCTATCGTGAAGCGTTGACCCAGTATCCTACCTTTGAGCCGGCGTACCTGGGTCTCGCGACAGCCCTGGAGGCGCAGGACCAGACCGCACAGGCCATCGATACCTATCGAAAGATTTTAGAAGAAGTCAATCACGGAAGCCGGGAGGCGCGCCAACGCCTGGTCCGGTTACTCCTGCTCGAAAAGGCCTATGAGCCGGCATTGTCCCTGTTGCGCCGCGCCGTTGCGGAATCGCCCGACGATGTCGAAGCGCAACTCAGGCTCGGGCTCATCTTCGGCGAGCTCAAAGAGTACCAGAAGGCCGTGGAGCAGATGAAGCTGGTTCTGACGCTGCGGCCCCAGGAGCTCCGGGTGCGGGATCATCTGGCCTATCTTTATGAAGAGCTCAACGAGAACGACAAGGCCGTCGCGGAATACGAAGGAATCATCCGATCGGATGATTCCTTCGGGGATGCGCATCTGCATCTGGGATACCTCTTGTATCGGTTGAAACGGACCGAGGAGGCCCTGCCGCATTTCCATCGTGCTATCGCGCTCAATCCCAAGATGGCAGAGGCCCATTTAATGCTCGGCCTCACATTGTTGCAAGCGAATCGTTTCGATGACGCGATCGCGGCCTTTCGCGATGGTCTGCGCGGCGACCCCAAGAACGCCGATCTGCACTTTAACCTGGGGACCGTCTACGACAAAATGGGCCGGTTTGACGATGTGGTGCAGGAAATGGAAGAGGC
>VBON01000201.1 GCA_005877525.1 Nitrospirota bacterium | reverse complement strand
GCCCTTCAACACGTAATGGCCGCCACCGAAAAAGGGCGCGGAGTAGCCCGGATAGAACGGGAAAGGTTGAAAGCCCGCGAAGGGATTGAAAACAGTCGAGGTCCACTCCCACCCATTGCCGACAAGCTGGGCAACCTCAAAGGCGCTATCGCCTGCCGGCGTGCCGGTGACGGGGACCGGATCCCATCGTTGAAAGTCGAAATTGCCGCAGGTGCTCTCCGGAAGGTAATCGCACCAGGGATACTGCCGCTCCTCTCCCGTTGGTGTCCCATAGGCTGCGCGGTGAAACTGGGCCTCCGTCGGAAGAGTTTTGCCCGCCCAGTCTGCGTACGCCCGAGCTTCGTCGTGCGTCACAAAGACCGGCCAGTCCAGCGGCAGGGGTATGTCTCCAAACATTGTGCGAAGACGCCACTGGCCATCCCGGCGGCTCCAATAGTGTGGTGCTGTAAAGCCCGCGCGGACGAATTCCAGATATTGCCCGTTGGTCACCTTGTATTTGCTGATGGAGAAGGCCGGGACATGCACCGTTGTGGCCGAAAACTCGTTGTCCCATCCAAACCCTTCTTGCCGGTCTCGTCCCAAAGTTGCGTGGCCGGCAGGGATCTCGATCATGCGATGAGGCACCGAACCGGCCGTTCGTGCCGGTGGGATCGGCCCAATCTTTCGGTCGTGTGGGAGATTGTGCAGGATGTAGGCAAAGGTCTCGGCGTGCATGAGGCGGTGTTCGATCGCAACATGAATCATCTCCTCCGGCACATCATCCAGAACCTTGTCCAGGTTTTCGCGAACGCGCCGGTTGTAGGCGTAAATTTCCTTGAGCGACGGCCAGTCGGACGCCCCATCACGCGGCAATTGACCCTGCGGCGGATCAATACCGAATGCGAACAGCCGGTCGAATTCGGGATGAAAAGCGGTCATCGAGAGGGCGCCGGCGCCGAGTTGGTTCCAATCGAACGCCTCCAAATGGCCAAGGTAAAACACCATCCGGTGACGTTCCGGAACGGGACGCTCATAGAGCGATCCCGGCCGAACCATGCGAAACAACTCGTCTGTTCGCGCGCGAGCGCTGGCGAGGTCGGATTTGAGATCCGCTGCCTGTACGGCACTCTGGAAAGGCATGGTTAGTGGTACTCCCGTTGATTGCAGTTCTTCAACAAGGAGTCATACTACCATGCAGCGGCTTCTTCAACCCAGACGCTACGGATAGAGGAGATATTGTACCAAAGGGTGTGTCTCGATGCGGTATAAGGGGGAATGACGAAGAAAGGAGACGAGGCGACTTACTAGCTACCTGATATGGCCAGCTCGCCAGCTTCGCTTCCAGGCGGTCCCAAGGCGGTGTCGCACTGCCACAGCAGACGCAGTGTCCGCGGTCGGAGGGAAGACGATTGCGCCGCAGTTCAAACAGCGCCATTCATAGCAGATCTGGTAATAATCCGAGAACCGCGCCGTTACCATGAGGCCTTTACATTTCGAACATATCACGGTGCTTCCTCCTTGTACATTCTCGGCCATCGTGCGTGCCGACTTAAGGAGCAAGAGAAATGCCACTAGGCCAGATGTGACAGAACCACCGACCCTTGAAAGATTCAGTCAACTGAGAGCGAGGCAGGCAGCTAGAGACCTCTGGTGGTCAAAACACTGACGGCCGGGGCAAAAAACTGCCCCATCCCCAGAACAAAAAGGGCGGTCCTGAAAGAGGGTTTTTGATTTTAGGCAAACGCCTGTTTGAATCAGGCGGGCGGCGCTGTGATCATTCGGATGCGATGATTAAAGGTGTCGGCGATGTAAACGTTGCCCTGTTTATCGACTGCTATCCCGAAGGGATAGTTCAGGCTGCAATTTAGAGCCGGTCCTCCATCCCCTGCGAATTGCGCAGATCCGCTTCCGGCGATCGCGGTGATGATCTTCGATTTGGGATTCCACATTCGAATCAGGTGATTATCGGAGTCGGTGATATACAGCCTCCCATCGGCTGCCAGAGCGATGCCGGCGGGCCGCGAAAGTGCCGTCGAGAACTCGTTGGGCACGTTCTGGTAGTGATACTGGGTGCCGTCTCCGGCGACCGTACTGATGATTCCGCTTCGTGCGTCTACGATGCGGATTCGCCCGCTAAAGGTGTCGGCAATATAGAGGTGACCGTCGGGGTCGAGCGCCAGCCCGCTTGGACCGGCCAAGCCCGCCTCTGTCGCCGGCTGTCCATCCCCGTCGTAATCGGAGCCTCCGCTCCCTGCATAGGTCAAAATCCGTCCGGTCGCAAGCTCGACGGCGCGCACGCGGTAATTCGCGAGATCGGCGATGTATAAACGGCCCGCTCGCTCATCTAAAGCGAGCGCGACCGGCTCGTTCAGAGCCGCCTTATTGGCGGGGCCGTTGTCACCGCTGAATCGTCGTGTGCCATTACCAGCCAGGGTACTGATCATGCCGCTCTCAGGGTCGACGCGCCGGATTCGGTGATTGAAGGTGTCGGCAATATAGAGG
>VBON01000188.1:5855-7047 GCA_005877525.1 Nitrospirota bacterium | reverse complement strand
GCTCCTCCTCACCACCAACTCCGATTCCGGCGACGTGAGTGTGATCGATTCCGCCTCCCTCGAAACCGTCGCCACCATCAGGGTCGGCCGGATTCCGCACGGGATCGCCCTCTCACCCGATGGAAGGTTCGCCTATGTCGCCCATCTCGGCAGCAAGGATCTCGGCATCATAGACATTGCGAATCGGAAATTAACGGCGTCTGTCGCACTCGGCGACGGCGCGGTGCAAACCTGGGTGGATCCTCAAGGCAAGTTTGTGTATATCACGGGGTCCGCCACGGGGCAGGTGTTCAAGGTAGACATCGCGAAGCGGGCCATTGCGGCCAGGATTGAAGTGGGCAAATTACCCGCCCAGCTCGGCGTCTCTCCCGACGGCAAATACGTGATTTCCTGCGATCAGGAACCGGGGCAGATCACCCTTATCGATGCCGCCAGTGATCAAGTCGTGAAGCGTCTCTCCTTGGGCAAATGGACACATGGCCTCTCGTTCAGCCCGAACGGCAAGCAGGTCTTCGTCACAAACACTAACAGCGATGACGTCTCGATGGTGGACTTGGACACTCTCACCGAGGTCAAACGCGTCAAGGTGGGTAAGCGGCCGAACGGTATCGCTGCCAGCTATCCGAACACGTTCCAGCGCTAGCTGTGTCATCCTGACCATCGCAAACGGTCTCCCCACGTGCCGCAATGGGATTGTTCACTGCGCTTAGAATGACAACGTTGTCCGTCGGTTCTTTCCTGGAGTGATGCTTCCTAGTATTACGGGACGCGCCGCCCCGGTAACCGACGGCAGGTTGCACGGCACGCCGCGCTTGGCCTGATACGCGAGCACGGCAAATGCCACCGCCTCCAGCGCGCGGCCGTCCCATCCGAGTGTTTCCACCGGTTGTACCGGCGTGCCATCCCAAGCCCTTTGCAACATCCGCATCAAGGTGGCATTCCTGGCCCCACCGCCGCAAATCAGCACTTCATCAATTCGCCGCGGAAGGAATCGTCGGGCGTCAGCTATCGTCTGCGCCGTATAGGCCGTCACCGTCGCCAGCAGGTCCGCCGGAGCCAATGCAGGTCGCGGTCCGGCGCGTAAGAGTCCCCGCAGAAATTCTTCCCCGAACTCTTCCCGACCGGTTGACTTGGGCGGTCGCCGTTGCAAATAGGGATGCCGCAGAAGTTTTTTCAGCAGGCCTTCATGTAC
>VBON01000188.1:2104-5764 GCA_005877525.1 Nitrospirota bacterium | reverse complement strand
CCGAAGCGAACCGGCTGCGGGAAGATAGGTGAGGTTGCTGATGCCCCCGATGTTAACCACCGATCGCGTGCGGCGAGGATCGGAAAAGAGCAGGTGATGCAAGTAGGGCGCGAGGGGGGCCCCTTGTCCACCTACGGCCATGTCCCGCATTCGGAAGTCCGTCACGGTCTCGATGCCGGTCCGCTCGGCAATGACCGCCGGCGACCCGAGTTGAAGAGTGGAGCGGATCTGGCCAAGCCCAGACTCGCGCCTGGGGATGGGCAGATGATGAACGGTTTGCCCATGCGAGCCAATGAGGAGGACGTCGCGAGCTGACAGTTGCGCGAGTCGCGTAACAGCCGACGCCGCGCGCGCGAACCACTCGCCCAGCGCCGCGTTCAGATGGCAGAGATTGGGTAGCCGTCCATCGGTCGTGGCCATTTTAAAGGCGAGCACTTTGATTTTCAGGTCATGCGCCCTCCCCCGGATGTCAACCACGGCCGCATCCACACCGTCCGCCGAGGTTCCGGACATGAGCCCAATGACCTTCATCGGTGCGGGAGGCTACGCGAAAGAGGACGCGAGGTCAAGGAACTGGATTGGATCGCAATATAATGATAACGTTGACGAACCGGAGAACCCGGTCGGGCGGGTGTCCCGCCGCGGCCAAAGGAGTCGCCATGGAACTCGGATTCATCGGTCTCGGCAAGATGGGCATGAACATGGTCCAGCGGCTGCGCCAGGGCCGCCACCAGTTAGTTGCCTACGACCTTTCGCTGGATCTCGTCCGCGAGGCTGAGTCATTCGGCTGCGTCGGCGCCAAATCACTCGAGGACCTCGTCGCCAAGCTGAAGCCCCCGCGCGCCATTTGGATTATGGTCCCCTCCGGCGCGCCTACGGAAAGCACAGTGAATACCGTCGCCGGCCTGCTGCAGAGCGGCGATACACTCATTGACGGAGGCAATACCCACTTCCATGACGACGTGCGGCGCGCGGCAGCGCTGACGAAAATGGGACTCCATTACATCGATGCGGGAACAAGCGGTGGCGTCTGGGGTCTCAAGCTGGGCTACTGCCTGATGGTCGGTGGCGAGGAAAGCCTCGTGACGCGCCTGGCTCCGATCTTCAGTACACTGGCGCCGGAAAACGGCTGGGCGCACATGGGAAGTCATGGAGCCGGACATTACGTGAAGATGGTCCATAATGGGATCGAATACAGCATGATGCAAGGCTACGCCGAAGGGTTCGAGTTGATGTCCAAGAGCCAGTACAACCTGGACTTGGCGAGGATCGCAGATCTGTGGATGCACGGCAGCGTCGTCCGCTCGTGGCTTTTGGAGTTGACTGCGTCGGCGCTGCAAGAGGACCCGAAGCTGGATGGCTTGAAGGGGTATGTACAAGACTCCGGTGAGGGACGCTGGACCATCTTGGAGGCCTTGGAGAAAGCGGTCCCCGTTCCGACACTGACGGCGGCGCTGTTTACGCGGTTTCGTTCCCGCCAAGAAGAGTCCTTTGCGGAAAAGATGCTGGCCGCCATGCGAAAGGCGTTCGGAGGCCATGCCGTCAGGAAGCGGGAGTAGGGAGGACGGCCATGCCTGAGCTATCGCATCCGCTCCAGCCGCAACCTTGCACCCTCGTGATCTTCGGCGGCTCCGGCGATCTCTCTCGCAGGAAACTCCTTCCAGCCCTGTACAATCTATTCTTGGATGGTGCCCTGCCGGACAATTACGCCGTGGTCGGAACGGGACGCACACAGCTCAGCGACGACGATTTCAGGAAACTCGCCAGAGAGGGAGTAGAGAAATATTCTCGGCAGCCGCTTCAAGATACCGTCTGGCCGAAGTTCGAGCAGCGCCTCTTCTGGGTCAGCGGGGCCCTGACCCAGCCACAGTCGTATCTGGATCTGCGCGCGCGCCTCAACGATATTGAGGCCAAACTCAACCTGCCGGGGAACCGCATCTTTTATCTCGCCATTCCCCCGACGGCAATTGTCCTCGCGGTGGAAGGTCTGTGGAAGGCGGGCCTTGCCCAGTCGGTCGGCGATCACAAAACCTTCTCGAGGGTCATCATCGAAAAGCCGATCGGCCGGGACTTGGACTCCGCGCGGGAGATCAACGAAGCGGTATCGCAGGTCTTCGACGAATCGCAAATCTTCCGGATCGACCATTACCTGGGCAAGGAGACGGTTCAGAATCTATTGGTCATCCGGTTTGCAAACAGCATCTTCGAACCGATCTGGAACTATAAGAACATCGATCACGTTCAGATCACCGTGAGCGAAGCCGAGGGAGTTGGCACCCGGGCCAGCTATTATGAAGAAGCCGGGGCGTTGCGCGACATGGTCCAGAACCACCTGCTGCAGCTTCTCTGCCTGATCGCCATGGAACCGCCCTATTCTCTGGACGCGAACGTAGTCCGCGACGCGCGCATGGATGTGCTGCGCTGCCTGCGGCCCATCACCGGCAAAGACGTGTTGAAATATACGGTGCGGGCCCAGTACAGCTCCGGGGCCGTGCACAATAAGGAAGTTCCCGGGTATCGGCGCGAGGCAGATATCAAGCCCGACTCCACGACCGAAACCTATGTGGCGATCAAGCTGTTTCTGGAGAACTGGCGCTGGTCGGGGGTGCCGTTTTTTTTGCGGACCGGAAAAGCCCTCGCAAAACGGTCCAGCGAAGTGGTGGTCTATTTTAGAGATGTCCCCCAGATTCTGTTCAATACCGACCCCGAGCATCCGCTCGCGCCGAACGTCCTGACA
The DNA here is from genome assembly GCA_005877525.1 of Nitrospirota bacterium. Taxonomy (GTDB): domain Bacteria; phylum Nitrospirota; class Nitrospiria; order Nitrospirales; family NS-4; genus NS-11. The sequence goes on along the minus strand of VBON01000188.1, from coordinate 3,027 downwards.
TTGAAGATTCAGCCCGAAGAGGGGATGTCGCTGCGCGTCATTTCAAAAGTGCCGGGCACCAAGGCGAAGACCCATCCGGTCGAGATGCATTTCAGCTACGGAGAAGCGTTCGGAGTGCCTTCACCGGAAGCCTACGAGCGTCTCCTGCTAGACGTGATGGCTGGAGACGCCTCCCTGTTTATGCGGCGGGATGCCGTCGAAGCCTCCTGGGCCTGGATCACACCGATCATCGACGGCTGGCAGCAATTCGGCACGAAATGGCTGCCGGAATATGCGCCCGGAACGATGGGTCCCATCGAAGCGGAACGGCTCATCCAGTCGGACGGCCGCAATTGGCATTCGTGAGCTGCTCGTTGCGTTGACATTGCAGGTCCGGGCTGCTAGGTTCCCGCCATGCCGAAGCGTTCCATCGCGGCACTCAGCGCAGCGATTGTCTTCCTGATCTTCGACCCTCCCCTCGCGCTCACCACGCCGGTGAAAGTGGTGACGACCCTGCCCATCCTGAAAGAATTTGCGGAGCAGGTGGGCCGCGAACATGTCCAGGTCACCTCGCTGATCAGCGGCTTTGAGAGCGAACATTCCTACTCGCCCAAACCCAGCGACCTGAAGGCCATCGGTGAGGCGCGGTTGCTGGTGGAGATCGGACTGGGCTTAGAGATGTGGGTCGGGGGGCTGGTCAAAAACGCGGCGAATCCCCGCCTGCGGGTCGTAACCACCTCGCACGATATTGCGATCATCCGCGACGCCTCAGAACCGAATTCCCCGGGTAATCCCCATATCTGGCTGGATCCTGAAAACGCAAAGATCATGACACGACACATCGCGGACGGATTAATGGAAGCGGACCCGGCCCATACCACCGACTACCGGGCTAATCTCGACGACTATGTCCAACGCCTCACCGATTCCGAACGCGAACTGCA
>VBON01000188.1:0-2046 GCA_005877525.1 Nitrospirota bacterium | reverse complement strand
GTACTTCGCGCGCCGGTTCGGTTTTCGGATCGAGGGTGACATCGTAGGGCAAGTCGGCGCCGAACCCACCGCCGCGCACCTCGCGCGATTGGCTCGCCGCATGAAAAGCGAAAAGATCAAAGTCATTGTGTCAGAACCGCAGCTCAACCAGAAAGTCGCGCAGGCGCTGGCCGGGGAGACAGGCGCGCGCATTGTGCTTCTCTCTCCGCTCCCCGGCGCGATCACGGGCACGAACACGTATATATCGATGTTGCGTTATGACATCGCCAAGCTGGTGGACGCTCTGCAATCCTAAGCCACCGCCCTATGGAACACGTCCATCCACATCACAGCGATCACCAGCACGGCAAGCCCCTGATCCGTTTTGATCATGCGACGTTCCGGTATCCTCACGGCCCGGCGCTCGAAGACATTACGTTTGAAATCGCCGACGGAGAGTTCATCGGCGTGATCGGACCGAATGGCTCCGGCAAGACCACCTTGTTGCGGGCGATCCTGGGGCTGATGCCGCCTTCCACCGGGTCTCTACAAATCTTCGACTGCGCCTGCGAGCGACTGCAGTGCTACCACCGGGCCCGCATCGGCTATCTTCCCCAAAAGGAACTCGTGGACGCCAGTTTCCCGATTACGGTGGAAGAAACCGTGCTGATGGGACGGGCCGGCGTGATCGGTCTGTTCCGCCGGCCGGGAAAGACCGACCGGGAAATCGTTCGCCACGCGCTCGAAGACGTGGGCATGGCAGACTTTCATGACCGCGCGCTGGGGGCGCTGTCCGGGGGCCAGCAGCAGCGGGTCTTTATCGCCAGGGCGCTCGCCCAACACCCGCAGGTTCTTCTTCTGGACGAGCCAACAACGGGTATTGATACCCCCACCCAACACACCATCCTGGATCTCATCAAACATCTGCACCAAGACCTGCACCTCACAGTTGTTCTGGTATCGCATGACATCAATCTCATCGCACCGCTCACCGACCGCATCGCCCTGCTCAACACGAGATTGTACGCCATCGGACCCGCCAAAGAGGTGCTGCGGAAGGAGATTCTGGCGCTTGTGTACGGCCAAGAAGCAGTGACCACGGATGCGGGACATGTCCTGATTGCGGATCACCACCATCCGTAAATGGCCGACTTCCTCACCGTCAGCTTCCTGCAGCGTGCGCTGATCGCCGCAGCTCTTGCGGGGGGCCTGTGCTCCGTGATCGGCGTCTTCGTGGTACTGCGAGGCCTGGCCTTCATCGGCGCCGGCACGTCACACGCGGCTTTCGCCGGCGTCACGTTTGCCTACCTGATCGGCGTACCGCCGATGCCGGTTGCCATCGCCTTCGGACTCGCCACGGTCTGGATCACGGGGCTGCTGGAAGAGCGCGGCCGGATGAAACTGGACGTGAGCATCGGGATTTTGTACACGGCGACGATGGCCTTGGCGATTCTTTTTATCGGCATGATGAAAACGTACAACGCCGAGGTCTACGGCTATCTCTTCGGAAGCATCCTCTCGGTCACGCAAGAAGAGCTTCTCGTCAGCAGTCTGTTGGTCGTGGCCGTGGTGGGCGTCGTCCTGCTTTTCTCGAAGGAGTTTTTCTTCATTGCATTCGATCAGAAGATGGCCGAGGCTTCCGGCGTTCCCGCGCGGCGTCTGTTCTTCCTGCTGCTGAGCCTGGTGGCGCTGACGATTGTCGTCTCGCTAAAGACCGCCGGGGCGATTCTGGTGTTTGCCCTCCTGCTCATCCCACCCTCAACCGCCTACCAGCTCACCTCCAGTCTGCGAGGCATGATGGGTTACTCGGTCGCTATCGGCATTTTGGTATCCTGCGCCGGAGTCCTGCTGTCTTTTCGATTCGACCTGCCAACCGGTCCCGCGATCGTACTGCTGGCGACGGCCGTCTTCTTTCTTGCGGTGGCCTTCTCTCCAAAGCGCCTGCGGCGCCTCGGCCCGGCTTGACAAACCACGTAAGTGTCCATTACGATGCGGCGCGAATGTCGCCCACCTACCGAGGGGGAGATTTTAAGCGCCTGGAAATGCTACTTTACGTGTGCGAAGACC
>VBON01000187.1 GCA_005877525.1 Nitrospirota bacterium | reverse complement strand
GAGAAAATGAGTCTGTCGCCGACACGGATCTTGCCGGAGGCGACGCGACCGGCGATGATGCGACGGGCATCGAACTTATACACATCCTGGACCGGGAAGCGGAGCGGCTGGCGTACGGGTTCCAGTTCTTTTCTGAAGAGCCCCAGCGTCTCTAGGACCGTGGGACCTTGATACCACGCCATGTGTTCGCTGCTGTCGGCAATGTTGTCACCCAGTTTGGCGCTGGCTGGGATGAAGCGCTCAGGCACCACCTGGAGCTGTTTGAGGAAGTCCCGGTATTCCTTCTCGATCGCCTCAAAGACGTCCTGGCGGTAACCCACGAGGTCCATCTTATTGACCACCACGGCGACTTGCCGCACGCCGAGCAACGAGAGCAACTGGCCGTGCCGTTTGGACTGTTCCTTGACCCCTTCCTGCGCGTCAATAAGGAGCAGTGCGGCCTCGGCTCGCGCGGCTCCCGAGATCATGTTTTTGAGAAATTCCTTATGTCCGGGGGCGTCGATGATGATGTACTGGCGGTTCTTCCAATGAAAGAACGTGCGGGCAGAGTCGATCGTGATGCCCTGCTCCTGTTCTTCGAGGAAGGCGTCAAACAGAAAGGCATATTCAAACTCTTTGCCCTGCCGCCGGCAAATTTCCCGCACCTTCTCGAGCTTTCCTTCAGGGAGAGTGCCCGTGTCCGCGAAGAGGCGCCCCAGCAGGGTGGACTTACCATGGTCCACGTGCCCGACGATGACAATACTGAGATTCTCGGTCGGCTTGGCGATGTCAGCGATCATGTTATCTCGACTTGCTGGCAGCCTCTTGCTGCTACATGTAACCGTCTTTGCGAAGGAGTTCCATCCCGCGGCCCTCATCTTGGGCCCGGCCCGAGCGTTCCGCGACGGTGGTGTGACGGAGCTCCTCAATGATTGCGTCCACGGTTTTGGCTGTGGATTTGATCGGAGCCGTGCAGGGAGCGCAGCCGAGACTGCGGTACCGCGTGCCGTCGCCTTTGTCAAAGTACAGATCGATGATTGGGATGTTCTCTGCCCTGATGTATTCCCAGATGTTGATCTCTGTCCAGTCCAAGAGGGGATGGATCCGGATGTGTGTGCCTTCTGGGAAGGTGGTCTTAAACTGGTTCCACAGTTCCGGTGGCTGCTCACGGAAATCCCAATCGCTATGTTTATCGCGCGGCGAGCAGTAGCGCTCCTTGGCCCGAGTACCTTCCTCATCGGCGCGCACCCCGAGGATGACCCCGGTATAGCCTTTTTCTGCCAGAAGATTCTTGAGGCCGTTCGTCTTGAGCGCCGTGCAGCAGGCGACCCGCCCCAGGGTGTGATTCATGCCGCCCGCCAATGCCTCCGTGTTCTGGCCGATGATCAGCTTCAGACGCCATTCACGCGCGACTCGATCGCGGTACTCGATCATGGCCGGAATCTTGTAGCTGGTATCGATATGGATCAATGGAAAAGGCACGTGACCGAAGAAGGCCTTCCGGGCAAGCCATAGCAGCACGGTCGAATCCTTGCCCATGGACCAGAGCATGGCGAGGTTGCCGAAGTGCTTGTAGGCTTCGCGAAAGATGTAGACGCTCTGATCTTCGAGATCGCGAAGATGAGTATTCATTTGGGATGCAAGCCGCACTCGGTCTTCGCGAAGCCGGACCAGCGACCGGCGCGGGGATCTTCACCAGGTTGAACGGCGCGGGTGCAGTATGTGCATCCGAGGGTCGGGTATCCTTGATCGTGCAGCGGGTTGTAGGGAATGTCATGCAGCTTGATGTAGGTCCAGACATTCTCCGTCGTCCAACGTGCCAGGGGATTGAACTTGACCAATTCGAACTGCGGGTCCCATTCGACGATTTTCGCAGTCGCGCGGCGCGCAGACTGTTCGCGACGAATGCCGGTGATCCAGGCTTTATACGACTTCAGGGCTCGCGACAGGGGGGCGACTTTTCGCTGGTGACAGCATTCGTCCGGCTGCCGCTCCCACAGCTTGTCGCCGAACTGAGCGCTCTGCTGCTCCGGCGTGAGCAGGGACTTCACCTGGATCGGCGCGATGCGGTATTTCTCCACGAGAGCATCGCGGGTGGCATAGGTCTCCGGGAACAGAAAGTCCGTGTCGAGATAGAGGATCGGAGTGAGAGGATTGAGGCGATGAACCATGTCGATCAGCACGACATCCTCGGCCCCAAAGCTGCTCGCCAGGACAATATCCGGAAAATAGGCGGTAAGCGCCGATCCCAGGATTTCCTGGGGCGATTGGCTCTCCATCTCATGGTTGAGATGCTCAAGCCGTTGGAGATCGGCAGAGGGGGCAGGCGGCATTATCCAACCTTCTCGACCGTGACTTTGAAGAAGTTCTCAGAGGCGATCTCAGACATGACCTTCTGGCCGTCATTGCGAAGGGACTGCGGAACATTCCGGATGGGATCGCCCGCGTCCAACCACACCTCCAGGATCTGGCCCTCGTCCATCATCTCCAGCTTCAGCTTGGTCTTGACATAGTTGATCGGGCACATCACCCCGCGCAGATCCAACGTGGTGACCGGCTTGCTCGTCGCGGCCTCCGAGATCGAGACCGACGCGGTCACCGCCTCGGGACTCTTGGTGATTTCCGGCGTTTCTTTCATCTTCAGCGTTTTCCCCATTTCTTCCGTGAGCGCTTTGCAAGCTTCCACAAACCCTTTGGCGTACGACATTTTTTCTCGCGCGAAGGTCGCCGTGGTCTCCTTGGGACCGAGATCGCCGATACCGGCGGTCGGCTTCGCGTACGCTCGGGCCATCCGGTCTTTCTCTCCGAAGCGGCGCTCAAACTCAGCAAACGTTTCAGCGTCGGTGTTCGGATCGATCCCTTCCAGCACCAGGACCGCTTTCGCGCCGGCCAGCACCGCGCGGTAAGCCTTGTTCACGGCCATGGCGTATTGCTCCTTGGCATCGAGCATGCGCGCCTGATAGAGCTCCTGCTCGGCCTCGAGGATGCGGTTGTCGATCATCTCCAGCGCGCCGCCGGCGCATTCACCGGGGCCGAGATCTTCGAGGATAAAC